>NZ_LZJE01000363.1:0-662 GCF_001666865.1 Mycobacterium sp. E136 | reverse complement strand
GTCGGTGCCGGCTTCGCCGGGCTGTATGCGTTGCATCGGCTGCGTTCGCAGGGCTTGTCGGTGCGCGTGTTCGAAGCGGCGCCCGAGGTCGGGGGCACCTGGTACTACAACCGCTATCCGGGAGCACGCTGCGACGTCGAAAGCGTCGACTACTGCTACTCGTTCGATCCCGAACTCGAGCAGGAGTGGGACTGGTCGGAGAAGTACGCGACGCAGGCCGAGATCCTGCGCTACATGAACTGGGTCGCCGACAAGCTGAACCTGCGCGACGGCATCACGTTCAACACCCGGGTCACCTCGGCCGTGCTCGACGAGGACAACCTGCGCTGGACGGTCTCGACCGACACGGGCGAGGTCGTCACCGCCCGGATCTTCTCCTCGTAGAACTTGCGCGCTTCCTCGTTGGCGGCCATATCGATCATCTGATCGCTGAACGTCTTCGAGAACAGCACACCCCCGAGTTCCCAGCGCTTCTCGAACGCGTCGCGCCGCTCCTCGGGCGTGGCCTCCATCGTCAGCTTCGGATGGGCGATGTGCGGTGAGCCCCCGCCGCTGCGCCACGACAGTCGGCGGCGCTCGGCGTAGGTCGCCTTGACTTGGGCCCGGTCCTCGTCGGTCAACGGCCGATTGCCTGCGGGCACACTATAATTCGGCGTCCGCTG
>NZ_LZJE01000362.1:0-12693 GCF_001666865.1 Mycobacterium sp. E136 | reverse complement strand
CCGTCGCCGATCGCGTCATGACCTGGCACGTTAGCAAGCCTGCTTAGTCCAGACAATAGGCCGCGAAAGAAGCTACGCGGCCCTTGACGGCTCGATTCGCGCTGGGGAATAGTGTTCTGCAACATGGAGAGCAGTATTCGTTGTCCGGACAAATAGCAATGGGCGACCTTCTGAGGCTGGACGGCCGCATCGTGGTGGTATCGGGTGCCGGCGGTGGCGGGATCGGCACCACCGTGGCCCGGATGGCCGCCGAGGCGGGTGCCACGGTGGTGGCCGTCAGTCGGTCGAAGGAGAACCTCGACGAGCACGTCGGGCCTCTGGTCGATGCGGGCCTGCCGGTCCTTCCGGTCTCTGCTGACGCCTCCACCGATGACGGCATCGCCGCGGTCATGGATCAGGTCCGTCGAACCGACGGCGAACTGTATGGGTTGGTGAACATCGCGGGCGGCGCGGCGCCCTCGACCTGGATGCCGTCCACCCGGGTGACGCGGGAGGACTGGCGCGCGTTGTTCACCGCCAACCTCGAGACCGCGTTCTTCATGAGCCAGGCCGTCGCGGCCGAGATCCGTACCGGCGGCAATCCCGGGTCGATCGTCTCGGTGTCGTCGATCAGCGGGATGAACACCGCCCCGTTCCACATCGCGTACGGAACAGCGAAGGCGGCCGTGGTCGCGATGACGCGCACCATGGCCGCCGAGTTGGCGCTCGACAACATTCGCGTCAACGCGGTGGCGCCGGGGGTGACCGAGACCGCCGCATCGCGCACCTACGTCGACGTCGACCCCGACCGGGATCGGCGGGCGATCGCGATGGGTAGGCGCGGCCGCCCCGAAGAGCAGGCGGGCGCGATCCTGTTCCTGCTGTCGGACCTCTCGAGCTACATCACCGGACAGACGTTGCTCGTCGACGGTGGGCTCAACCTGAAGTGGACACACCTCGGCGCCGACAACACGTCGCTGTTCTTGAAAGACGAAACCTTCCGCGCAGAGATCAGTCGGTTCTAAGGAGTTGAGATGACCGATACACAGCCCAGAATCGAAGCGCCAGAGGAACTCTGCGAGCCGATGACGATCCCTGTCGAGGCCTACGTCTCCGAGGATTATGCGCGCGCCGAGCGGGACAAGCTGTGGCGCAAGGTGTGGCAGCAGGTGGGACGCGTCGAGGAGCTTCCGGAGGTCGGCAGCTACCTGACCTACGACATTCTCGACGACTCGATCATCGTGGTGCGTACCGGACCCGACGAGTTTCTGGCCCACCACAACGTGTGCATGCACCGCGGCCGCCGTCTCGTCGACACACCCGATGGCGAGAAGAACGCCGTCGGGCGCGCCCGCAAGTCGTTCGTCTGCGGATTCCACGGCTGGACATACGGTCTCGACGGCGCCTGCACGCACATCCGCGAACAGGACGACTGGAACGGCGCGCTCACCCCGCAGAACACCCACCTCGTCCCGGTCAAGGTCGACACCTGGGGCGGCTGGCTGTTCATCAACATGGACCCCGACTGCGAACCGCTGGCCGACTACCTGTTCCCGGCGGCCAAGATCCTCGACCCGTTCGGACTCGAGAACATGCGCTACAAGTGGCGCAAATGGCTGTATTTCGACTGCAATTGGAAGGTCGCGCTGGAGGCGTTCAACGAGACCTACCACGTGTTCACCACCCATCCGGAGTTCAACAAGTTCGGCGAGTTCAAGGGCTGGGCCAAGGCGCAGGGCAGGCACAGCAATATCGGGTACGACGCACCGAAGGACATGGAGGCCACCAAGTCCAAGATCCGACTCGGTACCGGCGACGACCCGCGCATCTCCACCGCGGAGATGCAGATGTACACCTGGGAGCAGACCAACGCGACCACCACCGAGACGCTGGTGAACGCCGCCAAGAGGCTGGTCGACGAACTACCCGAGGGGACGCCCCCCGACAAGGTGCTCGAGCACTGGCTGGCGTCGGCGCGGCGCGACGACGAAGCCCGCGGTGTCGTCTGGCCGACCATTCCGCCCGACATCCTCGGCCAAGCGGGCACGGCCTGGCAGATCTTCCCAAATTTTCAAGTCGGGCAGGGGCTGACCACGGCGCTGTGCTACGGCGCCCGGCCCCATCCGAGCTACGACCCGAACAAGTGCGTCTTCGAGGTGGCCACCCTGGAGCTGTTCCCGAAGGGCCAAGAGCCCCAGACGCATTGGGAGTACACACCCAAGGACAGCCCGAACTGGCTGTCGGTGCTGCCCCAGGACTTCTCGAACATGGCCGCCGTGCAGCAGGGCATGAAGTCGCTCGGCTTCCCCGGCACCAGACCCAACCCGTACCGCGAACGCAGCACCGTGAACCTCCATTACCAGTTGTCCAAGTACATGGGCACCGGCGAACCGAAAGAACTCTGAGCCATGACAATGTTCGACACCTGCGGGCCCACCGAGACGCCCGACGACATCGACATCGACGCGCTGCGGGAGAAGTACGCCCAGGAGCGCGCCAAAAGGCTTCGGCCCGAGGGCTCCAAGCAGTACGTCGAATTGTCCGACGACTTCGCCGGCTACTACGAGGTGGACCCGTACACGCCCGTGGCGCCGCGCGACCCGATCGTCGAGGACATCGACGTCGCGGTGCTCGGTGGCGGCTTCGGCGGGCTGCTCTCGGCGGCGCACCTGAAGAAGGCCGGTGTCGAGGACGTCCGGATCATCGAGCTGGGCGGGGACTTCGGCGGTGTCTGGTACTGGAACCGGTATCCGGGCATCCAGTGTGACAACGAGTCATATTGCTACATACCGCTTCTGGAAGAGCTCGACTACATTCCGAGCAAGAAGTTCGCCGACGGCCCCGAGATCTACGAGCACTGCAGGCGCATCGGCAAACACTTCGGCCTCTACGACTCGGCGATCTTCTCCACCCAGGTGCGGGACATGCGCTGGGACGAGGAGATCAAGCGGTGGCGCCTGGCCACCAACCGCGGTGACGACATCCGCGCACGTTTCGTGGTGCTGGCCTCCGGGCCGTTCCATCGGCCCAAGCTCCCGGGCATCCCTGGCATGAAGGACTTCAAGGGCCACAGTTTCCACTCGTCGCGGTGGGACTACGAATACACCGGCGGGGACTACACCGGCGGCATGGACAAGCTCGCCGACAAACGCGTCGCGATCATCGGCACCGGTGCGACCAGCATTCAGGTCGTGCCGTTCCTGGCCCGAGACGCACAGCACCTCTACGTGTTCCAGCGCACGCCGTCGACCGTCGACGTCCGGAACAACGCGCCCACCGATCCGGAATGGGTCAAGACGCTGGGGCCCGGTTGGCAGAAGGAGCGCCAGCGGAACTTCCACGCGTGGACGTTCGAGGGCATGGCGCTGGGGCAGCCGGACCTCGTGTGCGACTTCTGGACCGAACTCGGCCGCAACACCGCGGCACGGGTGCTCTCGCTCGAGGACCCCGCCTCGATGACGCCGGAACAGTTCATGGCGATCCGCGAGGAAGAGGACTACAAGATCATGGAGCGGCTGCGTCGCCGGATCGCCGACATCGTCGACGACCCCGACACCGCCGAGGCGCTCAAGCCGTACTACCGGTTCCTGTGCAAGCGGCCGCTGTCCAACGACGACTACCTGCCCACCTTCAACCGACCGAACGTCACGCTGGTCGACGTCTCCGGATCCAAAGGGGTGGAACGGATCACCGAGAAGGGCCTGGTCGCCAACGGCCAGGAGTACGAGGTCGACTGCATCATCTACGCCAGCGGGTTCGAGATCACCACGGAGATCAGCAGGCGCTACTCGATCGACGCGATCGAGGGCCGTGACGGCCTGTCGCTCTACGACTACTGGCACGACGGCTACAAGACCCTGCACGGCATGACGAGCCGCGGCTTCCCCAACCAGTTCTTCACCGGCTTCACCCAGGTCGGCATCTCGGCCAACATCGCGGCCAATTACGAACTGCAGGGCGAGCACATCGCCTACATCGTCGCCGAGGCGCTGAAACGCGGCGCGACGGTCGTCGAGCCGACGGCCGAGGCGCAGGAGGACTGGTGTAAAGCCATCCGCGAAACCGCCGTCGACAACTCGGCTTTCGACGCGTCCTGCACCCCGGGCTACTACAACAACGAAGGTGGTGGCGGTGGTGAGGGCATCCGCTCGCACCTCGGTGAACCCTACGGGCCCGGCTTCTACGCGTTCGGCGATCTGCTGAAGGAGTGGCGCGACAAGGGTGACCTCGGTGGCCTGGCACTCGAGAAGTAGCGATTTGTGTGCGTTCAGTTGCGCTGAGCGCTCGGTTTCGCACACAAATCGAAGGCACGCGGATGGGTGAGTCGCGCTTCGACGGCCGGGTAGCGGTCGTCACCGGCGGCGGCAGGGGACTGGGCCGCTCATACGCCATGCTCCTCGCGGAGCGCGGCGCCAAGGTCGTCGTGAACGATCCGGGCGGCAGCCTGGCCGGCGACGACTACGACCCCGTTCATCCGCCATCCGAAACACCCGGCCCCGCCGAAGAAGTCGTGCGAGAGATCACCGCCGCCGGCGGACAAGCCGTGGCGAACACCGACTCCGTGGCCACCCCGGCCGGGGGCAAGGCGATCGTCGACGCCGCCCTCGAGCACTACGGACGCATTGACGTTCTGATCCACAACGCCGGCATCGTCCGCCGTGCCCCTCTGGCCGAGATGACGTACGAGGACTTCGAAGCGGTGCTCGACGTTCACCTGCGCGGCGCGTTTCACGTTGTGCGACCGGCGTTTCCGGCGATGTGCGACGCCGGGTACGGACGCATCGTGTTGACGTCGTCGATCGGCGGCCTGTACGGCAACCACGAGGTCGCCAATTACGCGGTCGCAAAGGCCGGCGTTGTCGGGCTGTCCAACGTGGCGGCGATGGAAGGCGCCGCCCACGGGGTGAAGAGCAACGTGATCGTGCCCGCCGCAGTGACCCGGATGGCCGCGGGTATCGACACGTCCGCCTACCCGCCGATGGGCGCCGAACTGGTCGCCCCCGCGGTGGGATGGCTGGCGCACGAATCGTGTTCTATCACCGGCGAAGTGCTGATCGCGTTGGCCGGCCGGATCGCCAGGGCCGTGATCGCGGAGACGCCAGGGGTTTACCGGCCGTCGTGGTCGATCGAGGAGGTCGGCGCGCACATCGCAGAGATCCGTGACATCGCCGAACCCGTCGTATTCCGGGTGGTCCCCGATGGGCACGGCGACCACATCAGGTACAGCTTCGCAATGGCGCAGAAAGGTGGGGTCCATGCCTAGCGGGCCGCTGGCCGGCGTGCGTGTCGTCGACCTCACCGCGATGGTGATGGGGCCGTACTGCACACAGATCATGGCGGACATGGGTGCCGACGTCATCAAAGTCGAGCCACCCCAAGGCGATAACACCCGCTTCATCTCCGTCGGTCCCGAATCGGGGATGAGCGGGGTGTTCGTCAACGTCAACCGCGGTAAGCGCAGCGTCGTGCTCGACCTGCAGACCGAGCGTGGAAAAGCCGCGATGCGGGGACTCATCGAGCGGGCTGACGTGTTCATCCATTCCATGCGGGCCAAGGCGGTCGCCAAGCTGGGCTTCGGGTATGACGACGTCGCCGCCATCAATCCGGCGATCGTGTACACCAACTGTTACGGCTACGGCCGTCGCGGGCCCGACCGGGACCGGCCCGCCTACGACGACACCATCCAGGCCGAAGCGGGATTGCCGGCGGTACAACAACAATTGACCGGTGAGGCCGATTTCGTCGGCACGATCATGGCCGACAAGGTGGCCGGCCTGACCGCCCTCTATGCGACGACGATGGCGCTGTTCCATCGTGAGCGCACCGGGGAGGGACAAGAGGTCGAGGTCGCCATGTTCGAGACGATGGCCTCCTTCATGCTGGTCGAACATGCCAACGGCGCCATGTTCGACCCCCCTCTGGGCCCCGCCGTGTACCCGCGGACGGTGGCGCCGAACCGCAGGCCGTACCGCACCAGCGACGGGTACATCGCCGCACTGATCTACAACGACAAGCATTGGAACGCGTTCATCAACGCGGTGAGCCCGGCGTGGAACAACGAGTCGTACGCCACCCTCGAACAACGGGCGCACAACATCGACACGGTGTACGGCCTGCTGGCCCAGACGATGACGGAGCGCACCACCGCTGAATGGCTGGAGTTGTTCCGAGAACTCGAAATTCCCGCTGCCGCTCTCAACACTCCTGATGCCCTGTTCGAGAACGAACACCTCAACGCGGTCGGACTCTTCGAGACCGTCGAGACCGCCAACGGACCCGTTCGCTTTCCCGGAGTGCCGACGTGGTTCTCCCGCACCCCGGGCAAGGTGGCAGGCCCGGCGCCGACGCTGGGCGCCGACACCGATGACGTGCTCGCCGAACTCGGCCTCGTCGACTCCGTCGAGCCCGCAATTCCTGTCGAAAACGGGGCCGAACTCGTCAAGAACCGCGGCGTCGGCGCCTCGGAGCTGGGGTGAACATGGATTTCGAGATGGGGCAGAGGGCCGCGGAACTGCGCGGCGACCTGCGCGCTCTGGTCAAAGAGCATGTGCCGCAGGACTATCTCGGGGCCTTCACCGACGACCCCGACGACCTCGAGATCGCCCAACGATTCTGCCGCACGCTCGCCGAACGCGAACTGCTGTGCCTGGCATGGCCCAAGGAGTTCGGCGGTGGCGGGGCGTCGGTGTGGGAGCAGACGGTGGTCCGCGAGGAAATGTGGGCACACCACGAACCGCGCGGCGCGCAGTACATGGGCGTCAACTGGGTCGGCCCGATCATCATGCGGCACGGCACCGAAGATCAGCAGCGCAAACACCTTCCGCCGATCGCGCGCGGTGAAGTGATCTGGTGTCAGGGTTTCTCCGAACCCGAGGCCGGATCCGACCTCGCCTCACTGCGGACCGCCGCCCGGCGCGATGGCGACGGCTGGCTGGTCAGCGGGCAGAAGATCTGGACTTCGTACGCCACCATGGCGCAGTGGTGTTTCCTGCTTGCGCGGACCTCTCGGGGCGAGAAGAAGCAGCAGGGTTTGACGATCTTCCTTGTGCCCATGGACGATCCGGCCATCCAGGTGCGCCCGATCAGGTGCATGATGGGCCCGCACCACCTCAACGAGGTGTTCTTCGACGACCTGCGCGTCACCGAGGCCGACGTGCTCGGGACGGTCGACCAGGGCTGGGCCGTGGTGCAGGACGTGATGGCCTTCGAGCGCGTCGGAATCGCCCGTTATGCGCGTTGCGAACGGTTGCTCGCCGCGGCGCCGGCGGTTCTCGGCGACCGGTGGGATGATCTGCCCGCCGAACTGCGCGGGCGATGGATCCGGATGTTGACGCACTGTCGGCGGGCCCGGCTGATGGCCTACCGGGTGGTGTCGCTGCAGAGCAGCGGCCGCATCCAACCGGGCGACGCCGCGGCATATCGGATCGCGGTCACCAAACTGGACCAGGACAGCGCTGAAGTCCTGATGGATATCGCGGCCGAGGTTTCGCACGACGATCCGAAGGCCTCGTGGTTCCTCGGTGAGGTCGAGGACCACTGGAAGTACTCCCAGGCCTCGACCGTCTCGTCGGGCAGCATCGAGATGCAGCGGATCCTTCTGTCGCGGGCTCTGTTGTCGGCGGCGAAATGAGCGAGATGATCCTGGACCTGTCCGACGACGCGAAAGAGTACGGCCGCGAAGCGCTTCGGGCATTCGAGGCCGCGGGCGGAGATCAACTCGTCCAGCACGCCGAGGCCAAACCCGAGGCGCGCGAGTCGTTGGTCGGTCCTAGCCTCGCGGGGATCGGCGCCTGGGAACTCGATGCGCGCAATGACGCCGACGGCCTGGAGGCAGGGGCCGCGCTCTGCCGCAGCGCCGGATACTGGGCGCTGCCCTATCCGGTCGCCGAACGGCTGGCCGCCCCGACAGATCTCGACACCGACGGACTGATCGTGGTGTCGGGTACCCGACCCGCGGGCGCGGTGGCCGGGCTCGAAAACCGTTGGACGACAGTGACCCTCGACGGCGCGCGCGGCACGGTGACCGACGTCGGACCCGCCGGCCCGGGCTTCGTCTCCGAACTGCAGACGGCCGCCGTCGACGGGCAGGGTGCCTCCGACGTCGCGCTCGGGTTGGTGCTGCCCTGCTGGACGCTGCTCGGCATGCTGGACCGGGCGATCGAGCTGACGGTCGCCCACGTCAGCCTGCGTAAGCAGTTCGGCCAGACGCTCTCGTCGTTTCAGGGTGTGCAATTCCAGCTGACCGACGCCGAGGTCGAGCGCAACGGACTCGACATCCTCGCCAAGTACGCGCTGTGGAGCATCGCCACCGCGCGCCCCGAAGCGCTCACCGACGCGCTGGCCCTGCGGATGTCGGCGCTCGAGGCCGCCGAAGTCGTGTTCCGCGTGTGCCATCAGCTGCACGGCGCGGTCGGTTTCTGCGACGAGACCACGCTGCCGTGGCTGTCGCGCTACAGCCAACCGCTGCGCCGGCTGCCGCTCGGGTTGTCCGCGACACGCGACGCGCTGACGAGAGCGGCGGGACGCGCAGGGCTGACGGGGTTGTACGCATGAAGGTGGCGGTGATCGGCACCGGGTTCGGCAAGCACGCCGCGGCACCCGCATACGCCGGGCTCGGCTTCGATGTCGAGGTCGTCAGCCCGCGCGACGAAGCCGCGGTCAAGGCCGCGCTGGCCTCGGACGTCGACCTGGTCTCGGTGCACTCGCCTCCGTTCCTGCACCTCGAGCACGTCACCGGCGCGATCGAACACGGGCATGCGGTGTTGTGCGACAAACCGTTCGGGCGCAACGCCGACGAGGCGGCGCTGATGCGCGACAGGGCCCGCGACGCCGGCGTGCCGCACTTCCTCAACTTCGAGTTCCGGTTCAACGAATCGTGGACCCGGCTCAAGGAATTGGCCGCGGACGGGACGATCGGCACACCCAAACACCTGCAGTGGACGTTCTTCGGAAGCGGTCTGCGCGGCCGCAAGTTCGGCTGGATCAACGACCGCGACCTCGGCGGCGGATGGATCGGCGCCTACGGTTCCCATCTGATCGACTTCACCCGGTGGCTCTTCGACAGCGAGATCACCGATTGCGGCGGAGTCACCCGCATCGACGGATCGCCCGAGCCGGCCACCGCGGAAGACGCGTATGCGGCGTGGTTCGCAATGGCGAACGGCTGCACGGCCACTCACGACACCGGCTTCGCTGCGGCCGTACCGTCGGCCCCGTCGGTCACGCTGCTCGGCAGCGACGGCACCGTCGAGCTGGCAGCCGACACGACGCTCGTGGTGCGCAGGACAGGTGGCGATCCCGAGACCGTCGAGTTCGCTCCACCGCCGCGGCGCTCACCACCGCCCGCGCTGTCGACGTTCTTCGGTCACGTCGCCGACGCCTTGCGCACCGGCACACAGATCACCCCGTCCTTCGACGACGGGCTGGCCGTCGCACGCGCCATGGACCTCCTGCGCGCCAGGGCGGTTCGCTTGTGAGCGCGGACCGCGAGCAGTTTCGGCACCACGTGCGGCAGTGGTGCGTCGAACACATTCCCCCCGACTGGCGCCGAACCCAGACCGGTGCGAGCGACGAAGGGTTCGTGGCCTTCCAGAAAGCCTGGTTCGCCGAACTGCACGGCGCGGGTTTCGCCGTCCCGCATTGGCCCGCCGAATGGGGCGGCGGCATGTCGGTGGCCGAACAGGTGGTGCTGTACCAGGAACTGGCCGCCCACGATGCCCCGCGACTGGTGCTCGCGTTCGTCGGCATCCATCACGCCGCCTCGACGCTGTTGGTCGCAGGCACCGACGAGCAGCGGCGACGGCACCTGCCCGCGATCCTCGACGGCGAGATCTGGGTGCAGGGATTCTCCGAACCCGAGGCCGGGTCCGACCTGGCGAGCCTGCGCACCACCGCCCGCAAGGAGGGCGACTCGTACATCGTCAACGGCCAGAAGTTGTGGGCGAGCGGCGGCAAGCACGCCGACTGGTGCCTGCTGCTGGCCCGCACTGACCCGGATGCTCCGAAACGCAAGGGCATTTCATATTTCCTGCTCGACATGACCACCCCGGGCGTCGAGGTCCGGCCGATTCGCAATGCGATCGGCGACTCCCACTTCTGCGAGATCTTCCTCAACGACGTGTCGATTCCCGCCGCCAACCTGATCGGTGCGGAGAACGACGGCTGGCGCGTCGCACAGGCCACCCTCGGCGCCGAGCGCGGCATGACGATGCTGGAACTCGCCGAGCGGCTGGGCAACGCGGGCTTCCGCTGGCTGGTCCAGAGTGCGCCGGTAAACGACCCGATAGTCGCGGACCGGCTGGCTCAGTTCGAGGCCGAGATCAGCGGGCTGCGCGGACTGTGCCGAAAGCTGGTCGAGGACAACGAGAGCGGGACCGCCGGCCCCGCCGACGCGTCGATCGTCAAGCTGTTTTACAGCGAACTACTGCAGCGCATGACCGACTTCGGCGCCGAAATCGGCGGGCTCACCGCCCACACCGAACTGGCCAAGCCCATGTCGAGCGGGTGGGAGTCGGGCGCCTGGGTGCTCGACTTCATCGGGTCGTGGGAGTGGACGATTCCCGGCGGCGCAAGCGAGATCCAGCGCACCATCATCGGCGAGCGCGGGCTCGGGCTGCCTCGAGAACCGAGTGCCGTCTGATGGCCGACTTCACCGAGTTCCACGACGAACTGCGCTCCGTCGCGGGCGATCTGCTCGCGAAGGACCGCAGCGTCGAGTGGTCCACGCTGGTGGACACCGGCTGGGTCGGGCTCGAGGTGCCCGAGCAGTTCGGCGGAGCGGGTGCGTCGTTCGCCGAAGCCGCGGTGGTCTGCGAGGAAATCGGCCGTGCCGCCAGCGCGACCAGCTTCCTCGGCAGCGCGGTTCTCGCGGTCGGCGCGCTGAACGCGGTGCAGCCCAGCACAACCCGCGACGAAATGCTGGCCGACATCGCCAGCGGCGCGACCAGGGTCGCCGTCGCACTGGAACCGCATGACTTCGTGCCCGACGCCGAGGGCGCCGACCGAATCCTGATCGTCACGGACCGCGGCGTCGCGGTGACGGGGGAAGGGGCCACACCGCGGCCAGTAGTCGACGAGACGCGCCGCCTCGCCGCCGTCGAGACCGGCGCCGAAGTCATCGAGACCCTGCCGTTCGCCGGTGATCCCGCGGTTGCCGTGCAACGGTTACACGATCGGGCCGCCGCGGCGATCGCCTGCGACAGCCTCGGGCTGAGCGAGGCCATGCTCGCCGCGACCGTCGGATACGTGAAGGTGCGTCAGCAATTCGGCAGGGCCATAGGCTCGTTCCAGGCCGTCAAACACGCCTGCGCCGATATGCAGGTCGGCATCGCGGTGTCCCGCCAACTCGTCGGTGCCGCTGTCCGGGCCGTCGCCGAAGAATCCCCAGACGCCGGGGCTGCTGTCGCCATGGCCAAGTCCTACGCCTGCTCCACGGCCGTCGACATCGCGGGCAAGGCCATGCAACTGCACGGCGGCATCGGATACACGTGGGAGAGCGGCATCCACGTCTACCTGAAACGCGCAACCCTCAACCGCTCACTGTTCGGCTCTCCGGCCGGACACCGCAAACGACTGACACAACGCTATCTATAGACAAGGCAAGGAGTTCCCCGTGGGAGTACCCGTATACAAGCGCATCCTCGACCTCTTCGAGGCCGAGGGCGTCAACACGCTGTTCGGCATACCCGACCCGAACTTCGTGCACATGTTCACCGAGGCCCATGCCCGTGGATGGTCGGTCGTCGCACCGCACCACGAGCTGAGCGCCGGGTTCATGGCCGAGGCGGCGTCGCGCATGACCGGCGCACCGGGTCTGTGCATCGGCACCCTCGGGCCCGGCATGGCCAACATCGCGGGCGCGATTCAGTGTGCGCTGGTGGAGAACTCGCCCGTCATCTTCCTCGGCGGCCAGCGCGCCCGCATCACCGAACGCCGGGTCCGGCGCGGCCGCATCCAATTCGTTCAGCAGGAGGAGCTTTTCGCGCCGTCGGTCAAGTACAGCAGCTCGATCGAATACGCCGACCAGACCGACGAGATCATCCGCGAAGCGATCCGCCAGTCCATGTCGGGCACACCGGGCCCCAGCTACATCGAATATCCGTCGCACGTGATCCTCGAAGAACTCGACGTGCCGGATCCGTTGCCGCCACACCGGTATCGGCTCGTCAATCAGACCGCTGGCGAACGTGAGGTCGCCGAAGCCGTCGCGCTGATCAAGGCGGCGAAGAACCCGATCCTGTTGGTGGGCCACGCCGTTCACACCTCGCGGACCCAGGAGCAGGTCAGGGAGCTCGCCGAGCTGATGGCCTGCCCGGTGATCCAGACATCGGGCGGCACGTCGTTCATCCCCGGCCTTCAGGACCGCACCTTCCCCTACCTGTTCTCACCGGCGGCCAACGAGGCCGTCGAGAAATCCGATCTGTGCCTGGCGCTGGGCACCGAGCTCGGCGAACCCATGCACTACGGCCGCACCCAACACTGGGACGACGGCGATGCGAATCGCAAATGGATTCTCGTGGAACAGGATCCGACCGCCATCGGGGTCAACCGGCCGATCGACGTGCCGCTGGTCGGCGACCTTCGCGGGGTGGTTCCGCAGCTCGTCGAGGCACTGCGCGACAATCCGCGGAAACCGTCGGCAGATCTCGATGCCCTGATCAAGGCCGACGCCGCCGAGATTGCGCGCGTAGCCGAGGAGGCGCCCAGCGGTCGCGC
>NZ_LZJE01000361.1:0-32401 GCF_001666865.1 Mycobacterium sp. E136 | reverse complement strand
GTGCGCTGTCAGGTCCGGATGTCGGTAGCCGAGGCACTGACACGCGAGGACGTACTGCTCGAACTCGGCGACACCGGGTGCCCCGTCGGCCAAACGCGCTGTGACGTCGAAGCTCTCAGCCATGTCACCCCAACCGTCCCGCGGCGTCGGCATCGGCCTCGGTGTAGCGCTCGACGGAGACCCGCAGCGCGGAGGCGATCTCGGCCGACGCGCGCGCCCACGCCCGCAATTGGTCCACGACGTCCTCGACCGCCGAACGCACCGCGTCGCCGTGTGCGACATACGAACGGCCCGCACCGGCCCCGCCGAACGCCAAGGCGCTCAGATGCGTTCGCACGGCGGCATCGACGATGTCGGCTGCGCTCTGGTACTGCCGCGACACGCTCAGCAGCGCGGCGGCGTCGACACGTGATGCGTCCATATAGGAGTTGGACGCGCGGTGACGGCGGCCGGTTCCACGTTCAGCGTTGCGCGCTGACCTGCTCGGCCACTCGTACCGCGAGTTGGCGCGCGGTGTCCTCGTCGGCCGCTTCCACCATCACGCGCACGACTTGCTCGGTTCCGGAGGGGCGCAACAGAATTCGGCCGGTGTCGCCGAGTTCGGCCTCGACCTCGGCCACCGCGGTGCGGACCGACGGCGCATCGGCGACCGTCGTCTTGTCGGCCACCTGGACGTTGATCAGGACCTGGGGCAGAGTCCGCATCGGCTCGGCCAGGACCGCCAGCGGGGAACGGGTCTGCGCCATCCGCGACATCAACCGCAGACCGGTGACGATGCCGTCGCCCGTCGTGCCGAACGCGGGCATGACGATGTGACCCGACTGTTCACCGCCGAGCGCGAACCCGCCGGCGCGCAACTCCTCGAGGACGTAGCGGTCCCCGACGCTGGTGGTGCAGACCTCGACGCCGGCCGCGCGCATGGCTAGATGCAGGCCGAGATTGCTCATCACGGTCGTCACCAGGGTGTTCGACGACAGTTCGCCGCTCTCCTGCATGGCAAGGGCGAGGATCACCATGATCGCGTCACCGTCGATCACGCGACCGTGCGCGTCGACGGCCAGGCATCGGTCCGCATCGCCGTCGTGCGCGATGCCCAGATCGGCTCCGTACGACACGACCGCGGACCGCAGGCTCTCCATATGCGTCGAGCCGCAGCGCTCGTTGATGTTCAGTCCGTCGGGCTGGGCGTTGATGGTGATGACGTTGGCGCCCGCGGCGCGGTAGGCCTGTGGCGCGGCGGCCGACGCGGCGCCGTTGGCGCAGTCGACGACGACGGTCAGCTCGTCGAGCCTGGTGGTGACGGCCTTGCTGACATGCCGCAGATAGCGGTCCAGGGCGTCGTCGGCGTCGACCACCCGACCGATCCGCGCACCCGTGGGGCGCTCGCCGGGGCCCTGGCTGACCAGCTCCTCGATCCGGTCCTCGGTGGCGTCGTCGAGCTTGTGGCCACCGGGCCCGAAGATCTTGATGCCGTTGTCGGGCATCGGATTGTGGGAGGCGCTGATCATGACGCCGAAGTCGGCGTCGTAAGCGCTGGTCAGATAGGCGACGGCCGGGGTGGGCAGGATCCCGACGCGGAGGGCGTCGACGCCTTCGCTGGCCAGTCCGGCGATGACGGCGGCCTCCAGCATCTCCCCGCTGGCCCGCGGGTCGCGGCCGACGACGGCCACGCGTCTGGCGTGTCCACCGGCGGTCGCCAACCGGCGCGCCGCGGCGGAAGCGAGCGCCAACGCCAGCTCAGCGGTCAGATCCTGGTTGGCGACGCCGCGCACCCCGTCGGTGCCGAACAGTCGAGCCATGCCGACAAACTTCTCACAGATGGCGGCCGGAGAGCCAACCGCGCGTGTCGGGGGCCGTGCCGTCGCCGAATCGGTACCCAGACGCGACTCACCGCCCGCATCCGGGGCGATACGGGCGGTGAGCCATCGGTTGAAGGTCAGCCTCCGAGAATGCCGAGAATCTGGTTCAGCAGATCGATGATCGGCTGCAGCGGATTCGGGGGCACGGGAAGTCCGCCGGCCAGCGAGCACAGCAGCGAACCGAGCAGACCGCCACCCGGATCGGCGGTGATGTTGAGAACGACCTGGTTGAGGTCAACGATCAGGCCGAGCAACTCCAGATGCAGCGGCCCCAGCACCAGGTTCAGGACGTCGCAGACGGCCTGCTGGCTCGCGAAGCGGACCTGGTCGTCCTGACCGTTTTCGGTCGTCGCCGATGACGGCGCAGCCTCTCCGCCGGGCGCGGAGATCTCGTTGACGGGCATCGAGAAATCGGAGATGTTCACATCTCGGGCGGCACCCCGATCGCCAGGTTGATTCCCCTGTTGCGGTTGCCCGGGCGAAACCAGCTTGCCGGTCAGCTGACCGGTCAACGCGATGCCGGTGTTCGACGAGGTCGCGCCGGTGGCGTCGGCTGTGGCCGGTCCGGACTGTTGGGCCACTTCCTTGGCCGCCGTGGCCACGAACTGCCCGTTGAACTTGACCCCATTCGGGCCGGTTCCCTGCACCTGGACAACGTTCTTCTTGCCCACGCCCGGCGGCTGCGCTGCCGACGTTCCGATGCCGGTGACACCCCCCACCAGAACCAACATTGCGGCACTCACCAAGACGGTGAGCAAACGCGTCATGAAAATTTTCATGATCACTCCATTCATATTTTCAGGAAGCAGCGACCCGGCCCCCCGACTGCTCCTGACGTCACGCCGGTGGCGGTAATGGACCGCCCTGCGCGCAGCATCCGTGCTCCCGCGCAGGTGGTTCCTCTTGCCGGCGGAGTCGAAACGGCATTTGCCGATAAAATTTTCGGCTGCGTAAGTTTGTTGATGCTGCCTAATTAGCTATGCAATCAACATCAAGCGCGTCGCCCCAAGCCTCAGCGCAGTTAGCTGATCACACAAATGTTCACCGGCCAGCAAAAGTTTTTTCAATACCGTTGATGCCACCGAACCCCCTGGAAACGACTCACCGCCCGCATCCGGGCGGATGCGGGCGGTGAGGTTGCGGTCCTAGCTACCGCCGTTCTCGGCGGTCGGGGCAGCCGTCGGCGAGGTCGTCGGCGTCTCGGACGTCGGCGTCGCCTCACGCTGGCGGTCCTGACCCGGTGCATTCTCGGAGTGACCCGGTCCGTTCTGCTGGATCGCGACCGTGCCGAGGGTGTTCGTGCACACCGTCTGATCGGTGCCCTCGGTGTCGGCGGCCTGCGCCAATGCGTTGACCGAGTTCACGTCGGTGTGGCACACATCGGCGGTGATCTGCGCCGCGGCGGTCACGTCGACGTCCTCGAGGACACCGGCGTTACCGAACGAGACGTTGACTCGGCTGTCGTTAGCCGTGTCCGGCTGCGCCATGGCCATACCCATGCCAGCGGTGAAGAGCAGCGATCCGCCCAACACGGCGCCTGCGGTCAACTTCTTCGCGTTCTGCATCCATCACTCCTTTTCAGTCCGGAGGCGACGATCCGGTCCCCCACGAGGGGCGACTGGGTCGTATCGGTGGCAGTTGCGGTCTGCCGCGCGTGCAGCGCCGCCGCCTCCAACCCCGGTGGATTTACGACGGGAGGGGAAGCGAAACGGGATTCGGCCGAATTGTGAGATAGCCCGCAGCGCTTCTTGAATGCAAAACCGCCGGGCGTGCGGTGCACACCCGGCGGTTTCGCGGCTTGATCAGCGCTTGCTGTACTGAGGCGCCTTGCGGGCCTTCTTGAGGCCGTACTTCTTGCGCTCGATGGCCCGGGGGTCGCGGGTCAGGAAGCCGGCCTTCTTCAGCGCGGGCCGGTCCTCCGGCTGCACCAGGATCAGCGCCCTGGCGATCGCCAGACGCAGCGCACCGGCCTGGCCGGACGGTCCGCCACCGTCGAGGTGGGCGTAGATGTCGAAGCTGTCCACCCGGTCGACGGTGACCAGCGGGGCCTTGATGAGCTGCTGGTGAACCTTGTTCGGGAAGTAGTCCTCGAGGCTGCGCCCGTCCAGGTTGAACTGGCCCGTTCCGGGAACCAGACGCACCCGAACGACCGCCTCCTTGCGCCGGCCGACGGTCTGGATCGGGCGGTCGATGAAGACGGGCTCGCGTGGGGTCGCCTCAGCGGCGGCCTCGGTCACGGCATCAGTGTTGTCGTCGGTCATCTCAACTGGCTGAGTCACTGGGCCACCTGCTTGATCTCGTACGGAATCGGCTGCTGGGCGGTGTGCGGATGGTCCGGCCCGACATAGACGCGCAGCTTCTTCTTGACCTGGCGGCCGAGTTTGGTGTGGGGAATCATGCCCAGGATCGCGCGCTCGACGACCCGGTCGGCGTGCTTCTCCATCTCCTGAGCGAGCGAGCGCTTGCGCAGACCACCGGGATAACCCGAGTGGCGGTAGAAGAACGTGCGGTCCGCCTTGTTTCCGGCGATGGCGATTTTCTCGGCGTTGATGATGATGACGAAGTCACCACCGTCGACATTCGGCGTGTATGTCGGCTTGTGCTTGCCGCGCAGCAAAGTGGCTGCTGCAACGGCGAGCCGGCCGAGCACCACGTCGGTGGCGTCGATGACGTACCACGAACGCGTGGTGTCACCCGCCTTCGGCGTGTACGTAGGCACAGCGCTACCTCTCCTCTATCGGGTTTCGAGTCCCGGTGACCCGGGTGCCGGTCAGGCGTATTCGGTGGGGCTGATCTCGGCGACCGACGTTGACCCGAGAACCCGTGCTTACCGCACGCCAACGAGGCAGCTTACCTGGACGCGTCGTCGCAGGTCAAAACGCGCATCGGCCCTCGCCGCTCCAACGATAGGGAAATCCCCGATTCCTTTTCGTTCCCGTCGCCCTAGCGTCGTCGCCGGGGGGACAGCAAACCGGCCGTCTCACATCCGATTGTCCAAGATCTCAATGGAGTGAAAATGATTCGTGGCTTGATCGTTGCCGCATTCGTCGTCGCGGCAACCGCCGCCGGGGCCGCCACCGCATCCGCGGACACCTACTACAAAAACTGCTCCGCCGCCCGCGAGGCCGGCGTGGCGCCGATCATGCAGGGCGAGGACGGCTACGCCCCGCACCTGGACCGCGACGGCGACGGCATCGCCTGCGAGTAGTCGACGGTGATGCGCCACCGTGGCCGCTCTCCTCGACCACGGTGGCGCGTACCGTGCGGTCGCCCGGCTCCCCTCCAGTCGAACCGCACAAACCTCTCGGCGTCAGAAACCCCACGCGCCTGCGGCGCTGCGGTCGGTCGCGGCCACATCGTCGGCGCCGTCGCGGACAGCGTTGCCGAGGCTGAACAGGATCTCGTTCAGCGCTCCGGCCGCCTGCTCCCACCGGGCCTGTTCGATGCGGTACGCATCAGCCGCCTGGCGGGTCCACACCTCTTGCAGCGGCGCGATCTGCGCACGCAACTCCTCGAGCGCGTTGTTCAGCCTCGCCGAGGTGGCGTGAATCTCCTGACGGACGGTGTACTCGATTTCGTCGAAGTTGTACGACAACACGTTTTCCATGACCGCTCCTTACAGGTGATTGGCCACCGCGCCGATGCGCTGCGAGTGGCTTTCGTTGGCTTCCCGCAGCGTCTGTTCGTTGAGCCGGATGGTCTCGGCGATGCGTTGCAATGAGGCATGCAGTTTCAGGGATTCGGCATTCCACCGGTCGACGACGTCGCGGAAGCGTGCCGCCGCGACGCCGCCCCATACCGAGGGCGGCACGGCGCTCATCCGAGCGATGAACGACTGCAGCATGGCTCGGATCTCGTCGTTGCGCGTGTCGGTCTGATCGGCGACCGCTGCCATCATGTCGAAATCGGTGTTGAGCGAACCGCCTTGCGGTGCCGTCATGGGGATCCTTTCTTTGGACTCTGACTGATACGACGCACCGGGCGGCGGTCCGGTTCCACCCGATTTTCAGGTGATTGCGTGCGCGGACCTGATCGCCTGATCGCATACGTCGCGGACCCTCTCCTCGTCCCCCGGTGCGGTCTGACATCCGATGGCGATGCGGACACCGGCGTCGGCGAGAACCGTCCACGCGACGTGATGGTCGGGGCGCAGTTCGCGATAGGTCACGGCGGTTCTGCCCGCCCGAGAGTCGACCGGCTTGAAGTCGACGAAGACATCGCCGGGTTCGTCGGACAGCGCGTTGCGCAGCGAGGCGGCGGTCTGCGTGAGGTCCGCCTCGGGTGGGCCCAGCGACTGGGTCAGGTGCAGTGCGACGTCGTCTGACGGTGAAGTGATCTGCACCCGAGCCGAACCCGGCCCGGCCGTGATGTGCTCCACCGGCCACCCTGCCGGCACCACCACCTGAACTCGCCCCTCCGCCAACACGGTTGACGCAATGTCCGGCGCTCGGTCACCACCAGCGCGCAACCCGAAAGCACCGCACACCGCGACCGTCGACGCGACGACACCGACCACCACGGCCGTCCGCCGCGGTCGGTTCGCGTCGGAGACGGCGACCGTGTGGTCCGGTGTCGGCGGTGCCTGATCGATGGCGCGAACCTCGACGAGTCGCGCCTCGATTCCGTTGTGCCGCAACCGAGTGAAGATGTCGTTGGTCAACGGTCCACCGGGCCCGTCGATCAACACTGGGCCCGCCGAAGCCGCCGCTGCCACCACCTGCTCGACCACCCCCTGACCGACGTTCGCGATGACGACGGCCCGTTCGCCGGGACGGGTGACAACGATCAACTCCGGGGCGATTTCCACGACGGTGGCTCGCGTGCGCCCCTGGAGCAGCGCGGTTCGACCGATCACCTCGACGTCCGGTGCCGCCGTCGCGTGGCGGACGCGGTCGATCCGAGCGCTCGACCACCACGTCGGGCAGACGAGGACGACGGTGTCGGCGTCACCCACCGCGACCCGCATCAGCTCGGTCCAGAGTTCCGGCACGGATACGGCGCGCTCGCCGACCAGCACGAGTTCGTCGTCGATCGCATCGAGCGCCGCTGAGACCAGTTCGGCGTCGGCCGGATTCGGACTGCGGACAGTGGCCGGTCCCACCTCGACGACGACACGGCTCATGGCGGCTCCACCCAACCGATCTGAATGAGTCGCTCGCCGTCACCCCGGGTGATCAGCGTGCCGCGCCCCGGTGGCTGCGCCGACGGCCGAACCGACCCCAGCAGTACACCGTCGTCCGGGCTCGCGCTCATCATCACGCCGAGGCATCCGATCTCCCGCATCCGCGAGAGAAGTGGATCGAACATCGCCCGCGCCGCGCCTCCGGACCGGCGGGCGATGATGACGTGCAGGCCGAGGTCGGCGGAGTGCGGCAGGAGGTCGGCCAGCGGGGCCAGCGGGTTGCCGGTCGCGGCGGCCACCAGGTCGTAATCGTCGACCACGAGGAAGATCTCGGGCCCAGACCACCACGACCGGTCACGCAACTGCTGCTGCGTCACGTCCTCGCCCGGCATCCGGGCTTCCAGCGTCGCAAGCAGTTTGGGCATACGTGTGGCCAACGCCGCGGGCGATGCCGCATATCCGGCGAGGTGCCCGGATTCGACGACGCCGAGCAGCGAGCGACGGAAGTCCACGATCTCCAGCCGCGCCTGCTCGACGGTGCGGATTCGGACGATCTCGTGACACAGCAGTCGCAGCAGCGACGTCTTGCCGCAAGAGCCCTCCCCGAGTACCAGCAGATGTGAATGCTCGGTGAAATCGATGCTCACCGGGCGCAAGTCACTCTCATGGAGACCGAGCACGATCCGCTGCCTGCACTGTGCCGAGCAGGTCGCGACTCGTTCGGCGTGATCCACCAGTGTCGGAAGCAGCTCGATGCGGGGGGCGTGCCGTCCGGTCCACCGCTTCCTGCATCGCTCGACGGTCGCCGCCACCGCCTCCCCCAGCCCTTCGGCTCCGGCCACACCGTCCCAGCGCGGCAGCGCGATCGCCATCTCCCGACCGTCGGCGGTGATCCCCCTCCCCGGCGGACAATCGATCAGCGTGCGGGCCCGGCGGCGATCCATCTCGGACTCGGCCGGATCGCCGAGTCGGAGTTCGATGCGCGTCGCGATCTGGTCCCTCAGCGCCGGCCGCAGTTCGGCCCATCGCGATGCGGTGATGACCACATGCACGCCGAACGCGAGTCCCTGTGTGGCGATCGCGGTGATCGACGCCTCCAGCGGCTCGAGATGCCGGCGTAGCTGACCCCAGCCGTCCACGACGAGAATCACATCGCCGTAGGGGTCGTCGGCCACGGCCGGATCGTGTGCGGCGCGCAGTGCGCGGTAGTCGGCCATCGACTCGATTCCCGTTGCGCGAAAGAGGTTTTCCCTCGACCGGATCAACGCTTCGGCCACCGCGACGGTGCGCCGGCACAGATCGATGTCTGCGTGGCCCGACACAGCCCCGACGTGCGGGAGCCGGGCGAGTCCGGCCAATGCACCGCCGCCGAAGTCCAGGCAGTACAGCGCGATCTCCCCGGGGGCGTGCGCCTGTGCGAGGGACAGCATCAGTGTTCGCAGAGCCGTCGACTTACCCGACTGGGGCGCACCGACGACGGCAACGTGTCCGGAAGCCATCTGCGCGATGAGCAGATCGCGGCGCTGGTGGAAGGGATCGTCCACCAGCCCAATGGCGGCGCTGAGCGCGGGTCGGCCGCCGGGCGGCGTGATGAGGTCGAGCGTCGGAGGCGCGGCCAGCGGCGGCAACCATACCGGGTGCGCCGCCGCCCCTCGACCGGCGAGCCGTTCCAACACCACGTCGAACACGGTTCGGGTCTGCGCCGCGTCGTGATGGTCAGGAACCGGTTCGGACGTGGCGGAGAAGATCATCGGTTCCCGGTCATCCGAACGCGATTGGCGGCACGGGCCGGAGACGAACGCCGTCTGGAACCGGGTCAGGTCACCGGCGGCCGTCTTCAGCAGCGCCGCGCCCGGGGCCCCCGGAAGCGTGTGCGCGTCGGCGACGCCGAGCACGGCACGGGATTCGCTCGCGGAGAAAGTCTTGAGGCAGATCCGGTACGACAAGTGGGTGTCCAGGCCGCGGAGCCGCCCCTCGTCGAGCCGTTGACTGGCGAGCAACAGGTGGATGCCCAGTGATCGGCCCAGCCTGCCGATCGCGACGAACAGTTCGGCGAAGTCGGGATGTTGGCTGAGCAGCTCGGAGAACTCGTCGACGACGACGAACAGCGCGGGCAGGGGCGGCAGCGCGCTGCCGCTCGCACGAGCGTTGGCGTAGTCGGTGGTGTTGGCGAAATTGCCCGCCGCACGGAGCAGTTCCTGCCTGCGGTGGACCTCACCGGCGAGCGCGTCGCTCATCCTCGCGACGAGGTGCGCTTCCCCCGCCAAGTTCGTGATCACGGCGGCCACATGCCGCGCCCCTTCCATGCCGAGGAACGTCGCGCCGCCCTTGAAGTCGACGAGGACGAGGTTGAGCACATCAGGCGGATGCATCGCGATCATGCCCAGAACCAATGTGCGCAACAGTTCGGACTTGCCGGATCCGGTGGCGCCGACACACAGCCCGTGCGGGCCGATGCCGTTGTGGGCGGCCTCGTTGATGTCGATCGAGATAGGTGATCCGTCGTCGGTGACGCCGATGGGTACGGCCCGCACCTGACGTGTCTGCGCCCAGAGTGTCTCCGCGACAAGCTCGGTGGGTCGCTCGATGTGCATCAGGTCGAGCCAGCCGCCGCGGACCGGAGCGTCGTCGAGTCGGTGACCGGCCAACCGGCGCGCACAAACCGTCGCCTGCGCCAACGTCATGAAGTCCGGCGTGCATCCGAGACCGCCGCCGACGGTCAACTTCTCGGCGTCGAGATGCATCCGCAGCACGTCGTCACCCGAGCCGGTTCCGACTTCGAGGACCGTGACACCGCCGGTCGCCGATGAGCGTCCGTGACCGTCGACGACGACCACGAGGTGCTGCTGGGCCGACGGGTGCGGCGAAGACCGGTACTGGGGAAGCCATTTGAGCCACTCCCACAAGTGGCGCGTTCCACGGTCGGTGACGGCCGCGACCGCTATGGAATCGCTCGCGTGATGTGCCGCGAGTTGGCACACCATCGCCCGCACCAATCCCCGCGCACGCTCGACATCACCGTCCACCGCGATCACTGGATGCCGGAGCAACGGCATCGCAATCGGCATATCGCCGAGGATCGAGCGCTGCCGGATCAGCGTGCGCACCGCGGACACCGTCACCGGGTCCTGCTCGTCGACGCCGCCGAGATCGGGCTCCGACAACGGTGCGCGCAACGGTTGCTCGCCGACTCCTACCCGGGCGCAACAGAAGTCCGCGTCGTCGGGTCGTCGTGGGTCCCAGAGCCGACCGCCCACCGACGCCCACAGCGACTCCGGCGCCGGGTGGCGCGAAAGCTGTTCCCGGCGTTGGTCAACCGCCCTCGCGACGATCTCGCCGTCGAGCTCATCGAGATAACGCAGGTAGCTTCGCCGATTTCGGTCGATCTCAGCGGATCGTTCCGCCCCACCCCTGGCGCCGTACACCACTGTGCCGAGGACCGACATGACCATCATGACGGGGAAGAACATGAACATCGGCGCCCGCCCGGCCGTGGCCCCCGACGTGAAGTACAGGGCCGTCATGCCGACGGTCGCGACGAGCATGGCCAGCGGCAACAGGCGCGCGACGGGATTGGTTGACGACGCCTTCGGCAGCGCCGGTGGAGGTTTCACGACGACACCGCGTGTTTCAGTGGGCAAGTCCATCGATGACTCGGACGCGGACGGAGGGGATTTGGTTCCATCCACAGCCCGGAAAGGACGTGCAGCGCGGGCACCGCCGGACGCGTTACGGTGACGACGCGGCGTCACAAGGGGGGATGCGATGCCTGATTCACGCTGCCGGGTCAGCGTTCATGTCGACGACGTCGGCGCGACGACCGTCGATCTGACGCTTCCGGCCCGGGCCTGTGTCGGCGACATGCTCCCGTCGATCATCGACCTGACCCGTGCCGGTCCGCGCGATCCCGCTGTGCGCTGGCGACTTCGCCGAGTCGACGGATCGTCACTGGATGAATCGCTGACACTTCCGGACAACAACATTCGTGACGGCGAGCTGCTGTGGCTCAGCACGGAGACCATTCCGGAGCCGGTCTTCGTCGATCGGGATGCCGGCGGCACCGTGGCCAGGCTGCGACCGACGAACGACGGCGCCCCGGGGATGCTGTGTGTCGGAGGCAGCGTGGTCGCGGCCGGACTCGGCGGTATCGCGCTCCTGACCGCGGGAAGCGGGGGTTCCGTTCTCGCCGGCACCGCACTGACCGGGGTGATGATGACCGCCGCGCTGGTGGCGCGCCGCACCGTCCCGGAACCGTTGGTGTGCACCGCCTTCAGCGTGCTGACCGCACTATCGGCGGCGGTGACGGGTGCGGTCGTGGTGCCCGACGGAGCGCTCCATGCGCATCTGCTGCTGGCGTCGGCTGCGGCGCTGACCGCCGCCGTCGTGTGCCTGCGCTTCACGGGTCGCGGTCATATCCCGCTCACCGCGATCGCCACCGCATCGCTGCTGTGCACCGCGGTTTCGGCCGCGTCGGTTGCGTGGCGTCTCGACGGTCTCGACTCGGGCGCGTTGTTTGCGACGATCGCGCTGGTGACTGTTGGTTCGTCGCCAAGGCTGGCCATCAAGCTCACCCGCGGCGGCTCCGAGCCGCCGGACGAGCGCCATGCCGCCCGCGCGCATGACCTGCTGACCGGGATGCTCGCCGGGGCATCGACCGCCGTGGTCATCGGCACCGTGTTCGTCGGCTACGGCGCGTTGGCCGCGCGGGAGCTCTCCATCCCGGCTGCGACGTTCGACGGCGTCGTCGGTGCAGCGCTTCTCCTGCGCACTCGTACGCACATCGGAACGTCTCGTCGTACCGCGCTGGGCATATGCGGATTCGGATCGCTCGCAGCAGGATTCGCTGTCCTGGTGGTGGCCATGCCGGGTCATGCCCACTGGCTCGGCGCCCTGGTCGTTGCCGCGGGCACCGGTTTCCTGATCCCGTTACTCCGGATCGCGCCCGGTCTGGTCGCCTGCCGCACGGTCGAACTGGCCGAGTACGCGGTGCTGGCGACGGTCATCCCGCTGGGCTGCTGGATCGCCGGCATCTTCGGTCTTGTCCGCGGCCTGGCCCTGGCGTGAATCGCGTACTTCGTGTTGTCCTCGCCGTGGCGTTCGCCTCGGCCCCGCTGACGGGCACCCCCAGGGCGACGGCGATAACCCCACCGGCGGTGGACAAATCACTGCTCCCTCCATCGCAGTCGCCGGTTCCCCCGCGACCCACCGTGCAGACGGAGGCGTGCACGGTCTCTCGAAAGGCATCGCCCGCCGGGGAGGTCGGCGGCCAACTCGACGACCTCGATCTGCAGTCGGTGTGGCCACTCACCCGCGGAGCCGGCCAGACCGTCGCAGTGATCGACACCGGTGTGGCGCGCCACCGCCTGCTGCCGCGCCTGCTGCCCGGCGGCGACTACGTGTCGAGTGGCGACGGCACCGAGGACTGCGACGGTCACGGAACGATCGTCGCGGGTATCGTCGGCGCCACACCGGATTCCGCCGAGACGGACGCCTTCAGCGGTATCGCACCTGACGCGGCGATCATCGGCATTCGGCAGTCGAGCGCCAGGTTCAGCGAAGAAGGCGCTCCGGCATCCGGTTTCGGAGACGTCGACACGCTCGCGCGCGCGGTGCGCACCGCGGCGGACATGGGCGCGACCGTGATCAACATTTCGACCGTTGCCTGCGTCCCTGTCGGCACGCCTCTCGATGACGGCGCCCTGGGCGCCGCGCTGGCCTACGCGGTGGACGTGAAGAACGTCGTCGTGGTGGCCGCGGCGGGCAATGTGGGCGCCGCCGGACATTGTGAGCACCAGAACCCTACGCAACCGGGTCGACCGGTCTGGGACGACGTCAACGCAGTGGTGAGCCCCGCCTGGTACGACGACCATGTGCTGACGGTCGGATCGGTCGGACCGAACGGCGCGCCTTCGTCATTCACCTTGGCGGGTCCCTGGGTCGACGTCGCCGCCCCCGGCGAGCGGGTGGTGTCGCTGGATCGTGACGGTGACGGTCTCGTCGCCGTGACTCCGACGGCTTCGGGTGAGAAGCCGCTCGCGGGAACCAGTTACGCCGCTCCCGTGGTCACGGGTGTCGTCGCACTTCTGCGGTCGCGCTCACCGCAGTTGACGGCCCGTGAGGTCATGCGGCGCATCGAGGACACGGCCCACCACCCCGCCGCCGGGTGGGACCCCCAGGTCGGCCATGGCGTCGTCGATGTGCTCGCGGCGGTGACCGGTGGCGGCCCAACCGGCGCGCACTCCGAGCACCCGGCCACGGTATCGCTGCCCCGGCCGTCGCCGACCGACGAACAGGCGGCGAGCGTCGCGGTGCGCGGCGCAGCCCTCTGCCTGGCTGCCGCAACGGCCGTCATCGTAATGACGTTGTCGGCCAGACGGTTACGGCGCTCCGGATCCGTCCCGCGCGACTGAGGCGGCATCGACACTCAGCTCCGGCCCGCGCGGCAACCGGGCCAGCAGCGGCCACGGTGCGGGCACCGGGTGGCCGGTCAGCCCGAGACGCCGAGCCGTCTCCTCGTCGCGGATGCCAAAGACTGCACCCGCATCGTTGACCATGAACAGCGTTCCGGTGCGTGCACCGTCACCGCTCACCCCCACCGCCCGCACATATGCGCTGCGGCCCCCGCTCATCGCAAAGCCGTCGATCGCGGTGCCGTCGTCGTCGGCCTGGGCCAGCCGCACCGCGGGCACATCGGGTACCGCGTCGACGGTAATCGTCTCCGTCACGACGGACTTTGCGCTCGCCGACCAGGACCACCGTCCGCACACCACCGGATCGTCGATCGGATGCGCGCGATCGGGAAAGTGTCCTACGGGCAACTCTCCCACGACGGGGACGGTGCCGATGATGCCCGGCTCGACGGTGACGATCTCGTGCGCGTGCTGAGGCTGAGTGAATCGAATGAGGTCGGCCGCCACCATCCCGATCCGCTGCACTCCCGCTCCCAGCACCACGTAGTGCTCCCACGCCTCGGCACGCGGTACCCGGATCACGGCTCCGATCCGCAACCGGTGCAACGGCGCCGGCGCGGGCGCACCGGCGTCGCGGATGGCGGGCGCCTTGATCTCGGGCACCTCCGGCACGGTGTCGAGCAATGCGCGTGTAACCGGCCGCGGCACAACGCCGTCGAGCGCGAGCGCACGGACGACCGCCGGGCTGCGCAGGTCGACCTTCGCGCGTCGACCATCGAAGAGCAGGTACGTTTGCGCCTCGTCTGCCGAACTGACCAGTACGCCACCCTCAGCGGCGCGTGTGTCGCCCACAGACCCGATGAGTACGGTCGATGACCCCGAATCGTCCTCGCACACCATCCATGTCGATTCGTCGCCGGTCAGCGGCGAGCCGATCGCATCGGGAGCGCCCGGGATGCCGAGCGCCGCGCCCCTGGGGGCGGCCCCGACGGCCGAGCCGCTGACGAGCCGGGGCTTGGCGGTCGAACCGGCGATCAACCGAGCCGACGCGAGGTTCGGCACCGGGTGCAGGGTCCGGTCGACCCGCACGTACAGGGCGCCGCTGTCGCGCACCATCACGATCGGGTCATCGCCGAGTGCCCCTCGCGGCTGCAGGAACGCCAGGACGGCGGCGACCCCGAGCCCGATGACCGCAAGGATCGAGCCGGTAAGCAGCGAAAGCGCCTGTGCGCGCATGGGATCATCGACCATCCGCACATCGCCGCGAACCAGTGCGTGTTCCAAGCGCCGCAGCAGGAACCGGTGCGCGCTGATCTGCACGCCGGTGGTCGATCGCCCCGTCATCACTCCCCCACGGAAAGCCTAAGGCCCGCGAAGAGTCCCGATCGTCACCGCTTTCGGGCTCGACGCTCCCGATACGCCGCCACGTGCTGGCGATTGCCGCAGTTGCCGGTGTCGCAGAACTTTCCCGACCGATTGCGGGACAGGTCGACCAGAACCGCGTCGCAGTCGGATGCCGCGCAGATCTTGAGCCGGCGCAGTTCGCCGATGCGGATGAGGTCCGCCAGGGCCATCGCCATCTCGGCCCCCATGCGCTGCCACAGCGGGTCGTCGACCGATGCCAGGTGCAGGTGCCACTCCGGCATCTCCGGATGCCGCGTCAGCCACGGCGAGGCGTTCGTGTCGCTGAGCAACGCGTTGACCTGATCCACCGTGCTTTCCTCGTCGTCGGCGAGCGCCCAGATCCGACCGAGCCGCTCCCGCAGGCCGTGGACGGACGCGAGTTCGGCGTCGTCGTAGTCGCGTCGGCCCGTCCAGCCGAAGCTGTCGAGGTACTCGTTCAGCGAGGCCATGTCCCCGATCCGCTCACCGTCGACACGGTCGCTGTTGATCAGGACGCACGCGGCCCGCAGGGTGAGCTCGGTGTCATGACTGAAAAGCATTTGACTCATGACGCCTCTCCTCGCTAGTGTCAGGACCGTAGTTCATTTTACTCATTACATCCCCGGAGGTGCGGTCATGGCCGTGACGAGTTCCGGTGCGCGGCCAGCCGCCGACCACTTCCGACTCGGGCTGGCCCTCGCGGTGGGTTCGGCGGTCGCGTTCGGCTCATCGGGGCCGTTCGCGAAGGCGCTGATGGAGGCGGGCTGGACCCCCACCGCCGCGGTCGTCGCCCGGCTGGCGGGTGGCGCGCTGGTGATGGCGCTGTTCGCGACCGTCGTCAGGCGCGGATGGGTCCGCGAGGCGCTGCGCCACCCCACCACGGTGCTGGCGTACGGGGTGGTGCCGATCGCCGGCGCCCAGCTGTTCTACTACAACGCCGTCGCGCACCTCTCGGTCGGCGTCGCGCTGCTGCTCGAGTACACCGCGCCCGTCCTCGTCGTGACATGGGTATGGGCCACCACCCGGCGCCGCCCGACCACGTTGACGCTGGCAGGTGTCGCGCTGGCGGTCGCCGGGATCACCCTGGTGCTCGACGTGTTCTCGGGCGCCCACATCGACCTCGTCGGCGTCGGCTGGGGCCTGGCGGCGGCCCTGTGCGCCGCCGGGTACTTCGTGATGTCGGCCAACGTCGGCTTCACTGCCGACGGTGATGACGGGATCCACCCCGTCACACTGTCCGCCGCCGGGCTGGTCGTCGGTTCGGCCGCCGTCACCCTCCTCGGCCTGACCGGAGTGATGCCGCTGACGTTCACCGCCAACGACACTGTCGTCGCCGGGTACACCACGTCGTGGGCGGTGCCGGTCATCGCCCTGGGCATCGTCGCCACCGCGATCGCCTACACGCTGGGCATCATGGGCATCGCCCGGCTGCGGCCCCGCTTCGCGTCGCTCGTCGGCCTGTCCGAGGTCATGTTCGCGGTGCTGGCGGCGTGGATCCTGCTCGGCGAGGCGATCTCCCCGACCCAGGCGTTCGGTGGCGCCATCGTCCTGGCCGGGCTGGCGTTGGCCCGGGCCGGCGACCGCTCTGAAGCGGTTGCCAATGCGAGCTGGCCGGGGGGCCCGCTCGAGGAGACGCCCGCCCGAGCGAACTGTTAGCCCCCGGACCCCTCAGTATGTGAGTATGTCCGCGTGACTTTGCTGCGCGTGACGGCCCGACTGGCGGCCGCGGCCGTCCTCGGCGCGCTCGCCGGCGGTGCGGCCCCGCTGGCGGCCGCCCAACCAGGTCCCCTGCCCGGCCCCGTGGACCCCGGTTACCCCGGGTACGGCGCAACCTCGTCGTCGTGCAGCGACATCGAGGTGATCTTCGCGCGCGGCACCGACGACACCCCGGGCCTCGGCACTCCAGGCACCGCGTTCGTCAACGCACTGCGGGGCCTGAAGAGCGGGAGCACGATCAGCACCTACGCGGTCAACTACCCCGCGTCCTACGACTTCCTGGCCGCCGCCGACGGCGCCACCGACGCCACCAACCGCGTCGCGATGCTCTCGCAGCAGTGCCCGAGCACCCGCATCGTGCTCGGCGGCTACTCGCAGGGCGCGGCGGTCGTCGACATGCTGGCGGGGGTGCCGCCGTTGGGCAACAAGATCGGCTCGATCGGGTCGGCTCCGCCGTTGCCGGGCAGCCTGGTGCCCAACGTGGCCGCCGTCGCGGTGTTCGGCAACCCGGCGGCCAAATTCAGCAACCCGATCACCAAGTCGGTGTTCGCGGGCCGGGCGATAGACCTGTGCAAGGACGGCGACCCGATCTGCTCCCGCGGCCGTAACCCGTTCGCGCACAACGACTACGTCACCGCCGGACTGGTTCAGGAGGCCGCGAACTTTGTCGCCGGACTCGTCTGAGTCCGCGCGGCGATATCATCTCGTCCCGTGAATTTCGCGCGCCCTCATCGTCGGTTCGCCGCCGCAGCCGTCATCGCGGCGATCGGCCTGATCCCCTCGCTGCTGCAGCCAGCGACCGTTTCGGCGCAGGGCTGCTCCGACGTCACGGTGGTGTTCGCCCGCGGCACCGGTGAACCACCGGGTATCGGTCGCGTCGGCCAGGCGTTGGTCGACGCCCTGCGTCCTCAGCTCGGGGGCCGGACCCTGTCGGCATACGGGGTGGCCTATCCGGCCACCTACGACTTCGCGCTGGCCGCAGACGGTGCCGCCGACGCGGCGGCGTTCATCTCCAACACCGCACAGTCGTGCCCGGACTCGCGCATCGTGCTGGGCGGGTTCTCGCAGGGCGCCGCGGTCGTCGACATGCTCGCCGGGGTGCCGCCGCTGGGTAACCGGCTCGGCGCCCTGGGGCCGGTGCTGCCGCCGAACGTCGCACCCAACGTCGCCGCGGTGGCGGTGTTCGGTAACCCCGCCACGAAGTTCGACAACCCGATCACCTCGGCTCCGTTGTTCGGGGGACGCGCGATCGACCTGTGCACCGACGGCGACCCGATCTGCTCCCGAGGCCGCAATCCGTTCGCTCACAGCGATTACGTCGGAGCCGGAATGGCGAACCAGGCTGCGGATTTCGTGGCGCGGCTGGTCTGACATCACAGCACGCGCGCCGGATTACCTTCCTGCGCGTTGATTAGGTCCTATAAGATCGGCGAGGTGCTAAACGATCTTGTTCGCTGTTGGGGACGCCGGGGGATGCTGCTCGCCGGAGCGCTCGCACTCGCCGTAGCGGGTCTGATCGCGCCTGTGCCGCAAGGCAGCCCGGGGCTCGTGCCCGTCGCAGCCGCACAGTCGTGCCCGCCTGTCGAGCTGATCTTCGCGCGCGGCCGCACCGAAGCACCCGGTGCCGGCGTGATCGGCAACGCGCTCATCAGCGCGCTGCGCAGCAAGACCAGCAAGAACATCAGTCTCTACTCCGTGCAGTACCCGGCCGACACCGAGGTCGACATCGGCGCCAATGACATGAGTTCACGGATCCAAGACATGGCGGCCCGGTGCCCCGACACCCGGCTGGTGCTCGGTGGGTACTCCCTGGGCGCCGCGGTGACCGACGTCGTGCTGGCCGCGCCGATCGCCGCGTTCGGGTTCAAGAAGCCGCTGCCCCAGGGCATGGACACCCACATCGCCGCGGTCGCGCTGTTCGGCAACGGCGCGGCGTGGGTCGGCCCGATCACGAATTTCAGCCCGCTCTACCGCGAGCGCACCATCGAGCTGTGCCACGGTGCCGACCCGATCTGCAACCCCGCCGAGCCCAAGACCTGGGAGGGCAACTGGCCCGACCACGCCGCGAGGGCGTACGTCAACGCAGGCATGGTCAACCAGGCGGCCGACTTCATCGCGGGGCGTATCTAGTCGACGACCCGCAGGTCGCGGGTCACCTTGGTCCTGGCCTCGAGTTGATCGTCGGGCGGATAGTCCACACTGACGAGCGTCAACCCCTGCGGCGGCGCCGACGCGAATTCGCTGGACCGTCGCTCGGCCGTCAACAGCCCCGCGCACCAATCGGGTTCGCGGCGGTGTTCACCGACCGCCAGCAGCGCCCCGACGAGGGAGCGGACCATCGACCAGCAGAACGCATCGGCGGTGACGTGCGCGGTGACCCGGGTGCCCTCGCTCGACCAGTCCAGCCGCTGCAGGTCACGGATGGTGGTGGCACCCTCGCGGTGCCGGCAGAAGGCGGCGAAATCGTGCAGCCCCAATAGTTTCCGGGACGCCTCGGTCATCGCCTCCACGTCGAGCGGACGCGGCCAGGCGGTCACGTAACGTGCCTCGTGCGGTTCGACACCGTACGGCGCCGTCGACAGCCGATACACGTAGTGCCTGCGCAGCGCGGAGAACCGGGCGTCGAAACCAGGGGCGGCACGCGCGATCTGCAGCACGCGGACATCGGCCGGCAGGAACCGCCCGAGGCGACGCACCAACGGCAGGAACTCGCCGTCGCCGGGCCGCGGTGTACGCGGATACGCGTGCGCCAGGGCGTCTTCCGGCACGTCGACGTGGGCGACCTGTCCGGTCGCGTGCACCCCGGTGTCGGTGCGTCCCGCCGCGCGGGTCACCACCGGAGTGCGGAACACCGTCGACAGCGCCTCGTCGATGACGCCGGCGACCGTGCGCTGTCCGGCCTGAACGGCCCAACCCGCGAATTCGGTTCCGTCGTAGGCGATGTCGAGCCGAAGACGAACGAGCCCGCCACCGGAATCGATGGCGGGCCCGCTCATGGCGTCCTCAGGACTTGTCGTCATCCTTGTCGGCTTCGGCCTCGACTTCCGAGGACTCGGCCTTGGCCTCCTCGACCGACTCGTCCTCGGTGGGACCCTCGGCGGCCTCCGGCTCGACCGCGGCCTGCGGCGCGGCTGCCGCCGCGACCGGCTGCTCGGTCTTCGAGCCCGCCGCGCCGGACTGGATGTCTCCGCCGGAGCGGCTCCGGCGGGCACGGTCGGCCTCGGAGGTCACCGTCTTCTCCCGCACCAGCTCGATGACCGCCATGGGAGCGTTGTCGCCCTTGCGGTTCTCGACCTTGATGATGCGGGTGTAGCCGCCCTCACGGTCGGCGAAGAACGGGCCGATCTCGGCGAACAGCGTATGCACGATGTCCTTGTCGCGGATCTTCTTCATCACCTCGCGCCGGTTGTGCAGCGTGCCCTTCTTGGCGTGCGTGATGAGCTTCTCCGCGTAAGGACGCAACGCCCGCGCTTTGGGCTCGGTCGTCTTGATGCGGCCGTGCTCGAAAAGCGACGTGGCCAGGTTGGCCAGGAGCGCCTTCTGGTGCGAGGACGACCCGCCGAGGCGAGGGCCCTTGGTGGGCTTGGGCATTGCGACTATCTCCTAAATGGGGCCGGCCCCCGTATCAGGTAGGGCCGGGACGGTTTGTGCTTAGAGCTGTTCGGTTTCGGCGTAGTCCTGGTTGTCGTCCAGGTCGTAGCCGGCATCGCTGTTCCAGGTGCCGGTGGCGACGTCGTAACCGGCGACCTCGGACGGGTCGAACGAGGCGGGGCTGTCCTTGAGCGAAAGGCCCAGCTGGTGCAGCTTGATCTTCACCTCGTCGATGGACTTCTGGCCGAAGTTGCGGATGTCCAGCAGATCGGACTCCGTGCGAGCGACCAGTTCGCCCACGGTGTGCACGCCTTCGCGCTTGAGGCAGTTGTACGACCGCACCGTGAGGTCCAGATCGTCGATCGGCAGCGCGAAGCTGGCGATGTGGTCGGCCTCGGCCGGCGACGGCCCGATCTCGATGCCCTCGGCCTCGACGTTGAGTTCCCGTGCCAGACCGAACAATTCGACCAGCGTCTTACCCGCCGAGGCGAGCGCGTCACGCGGGGTGATCGAATTCTTGGTCTCGACATCGAGGATCAGCTTGTCGAAGTCGGTGCGCTGCTCGACGCGGGTGGCCTCCACCTTGTAGGTGACCTTGAGCACCGGCGAGTAGATCGAATCGACCGGGATCCGGCCGATCTCGGCGCCGGAGGCCTTGTTCTGCACGGCGGGAACGTAACCGCGACCGCGCTCGACGACGAGCTCGACCTCGAGCTTGCCCTTGTCGTTGAGGGTGGCGATGTGCATCTCGGGGTTGTGCACCGTCACGCCGGCCGGCGGAACGATGTCACCCGCGGTGACCTCACCCGGCCCCTGCTTGCGCAGGTACATGGTGACCGGCTCGTCCTCTTCCGACGAGACGACCAGGCCCTTGAGGTTCAAGATGATGTCGGTGACGTCTTCCTTGACACCGGGCACCGTGGTGAACTCGTGCAGCACCCCGTCGATGCGGATGCTGGTGACCGCCGCGCCCGGGATGGACGACAGCAGCGTGCGCCGAAGCGAATTGCCAAGGGTGTAACCGAAACCGGGCTCCAGGGGTTCGATGACGAACTGAGAGCGGTTCTCGGCCTTGACCTCTTCGGACAGTGTGGGTCGCTGAGAAATCAGCATGTGTTTCTTTCCTCCTCTACGGCACCCGCTATTTGATGCCGCAAATCCCTACCGCCATCCAAGCGGCGGGAAGACTACTTCGAGTAGAGCTCGACGATCAGCTGCTCGGACAGCGGGACGTCGATCTGCGCGCGCTCGGGCAGCTGGTGCACCAGGATGCGCTGACGCTCACCGACGACCTGCAGCCAGGACGGAATCGGCCGCTCGCCCGCGGTCTCCCGGGCGATCACGAACGGATCGGTGTTGAGCGACTTTTCCTTCACGTCGATGATGTCGTATTGCGACACCCGGTAGCTCGGGATGTCGACCTTGACACCGTTGACCAGGAAGTGCCCGTGGCTGACCAGCTGGCGCGCCATCCGGCGGGTGCGGGCCAGGCCGGCGCGGTAGATGACGTTGTCCAGCCGGCTCTCCAGGATGCGCAGCAGGTTGTCACCGGTCTTGCCCGGCAGACGGTTGGCCTCTTCGTAGTAGCGACGGAACTGCTTCTCCATCACTCCGTACGAAAAGCGGGCCTTCTGCTTCTCCTGCAACTGCAGGCGGTATTCGCTCTCCTTGATCCGCGCACGGCCGTGCTGGCCGGGCGGGTAGGGGCGCTTCTCGAACGACTGATCGCCGCCGACCAGGTCGACGCCGAGGCGGCGTGACTTGCGGGTCGCGGGTCCGGTGTAACGAGCCATGTCTGTTTCTCCCTCGTCCTACTAGACCCGGCGCCGCTTCGGCGGACGGCATCCGTTGTGCGGCTGCGGCGTGACATCGGCGATCGCGCCGACCTCGAGGCCGGCGGCCTGCAACGACCGGATCGCGGTCTCGCGGCCCGAGCCCGGGCCCTTGACGAACACGTCGACCTTCTTCACGCCGTGCTCCTGCGCCTTGCGGGCGGCGTTCTCGGCCGCCAGCTGCGCGGCGAACGGCGTCGACTTACGCGAGCCCTTGAAGCCCACGTGGCCCGACGACGCCCACGCGATGACGTTGCCCGACGGGTCGGTGATGGTCACGATCGTGTTGTTGAACGTGCTCTTGATGTGTGCGGCGCCGTGCGGGACGTTCTTCTTTTCCCGGCGACGGGTCTTCTGACCCTTCTTGGGGGCGGCCGTCTTTTTAGCTGGAGGCATCTACTTACCTGGCCTTCTTCTTACCCGCGATGGTGCGCTTCGGGCCCTTGCGGGTGCGCGCGTTGGTCTTGGTCCGCTGGCCGCGCACCGGGAGGCCACGGCGGTGCCGCAGACCCTGGTAGCAGCCGATCTCGATCTTGCGGCGGATGTCGGCCTGCACCTCGCGGCGCAGATCGCCCTCCACCTTGAGGTTCGCTTCGATGTAATCGCGCAGCTGGGTCACCTGATCATCGGTCAGGTCCTTCGTGCGCAGGTCCCGGCTGATGCCGGTGGCGTCCAGGATCTCCTGGGAGCGGGTACGGCCGACGCCGTAGATGTAGGTCAGGGCGATCTCCATGCGCTTATCGCGCGGAAGATCAACGCCCACGAGACGTGCCATCAGGCAGTGTTCCTTCTTCTATGCGGAGGTCTTGTCCCAGTCCGTTCCCGCTGTCTCGGGGTCCGGCCTCCGTGCCGGACGTTCAGAGTCGTTGGCTCTTCGCCTGACGGCTCATCGCAAGCGGCGTATCCGCTCAGTGGTACCGGGATTTCGTCATTCAGTTGTCTGGCAGCAGCGCGTTCTAGCCTTGGCGCTGCTTGTGGCGCGGATCAGAGCAGATCACCATGACCCGCCCATGCCGGCGGATCACCCTGCACTTATCGCAAATGGGCTTGACGCTCGGGTTCACCTTCACGGCGTTCGATCCTGTTCTTCCGAAGTGTCTTTACTTGTACCGGTAAACGATGCGGCCCCGGGACAGGTCGTAGGGAGACAGCTCCACCACGACGCGATCCTCGGGCAGGATGCGGATGTAGTGCTGCCGCATCTTGCCGCTGATGTGGGCAAGGACCTTGTGTCCGTTCTCCAGCTCAATGCGGAACATCGCATTGGGCAGGGGTTCGACCACGCGACCCTCGACCTCTATGGCACCGTCTTTCTTGGCCATTGTGTTTCGGAGATCCTCCGTGTCCTGATCGTTGGCGCCTGCTGGGACAGCAAACGCTCCGACCACAGAACGTGAGCCAGTAGCCAGAAATTCCTGAACAGGGGCACGCAAAGAGTCGGCGCGGTCGCCGCACCGTTGGTAAAGAATACCCGCTGACCACCGGATGACCAAAATGCGCCGGCACCGCCCCACCCACTGTCGCCGACCATCAGCATCGCGCCCGGTGAGCCGGGAAATCTCGCCCCGATATCGGCTGGACGATAGGCGCATACTTATACGCGATGACCGGCCCCTCGCCCCAGCCCCGTAAACCCGTCATATTGAGCGTGGACGACGACCCGGCGGTGTCGCGTGCCGTCGCACGCGACCTGCGCCGCCACTACGGCGAGGGGTTTCGGATCGTGCGCGCAGAGAACGGCCCCGACGCTCTCGAGACGCTCAACGAACTCAAGCTGCGCGGTGAGACCGTCGCCGTGTTCGTCGCCGACTACCGGATGCCGCAGATGAGCGGGATCGAATTCCTCGAAGAGGCGATGGACATCTTCCCGATGGCCCGCCGGGTGCTGTTGACCGCATATGCCGACACACATGCCGCAATCGACGCCATCAACGTCGTCGATCTCGACCACTACCTGCTCAAACCGTGGGACCCGCCGGAGGAGAAGCTCTACCCGGTCATCGACGCGCTGATCGAGGCGTGGCGCGAGACCGGCGACCGCGCCATCCCGCACACCAAGATCATCGGCCACCCGTGGAACGCGCGCTCGTCGGAGGTTCGCGAGTTCCTCGCCCGCAACCGGCTCTACTACACGTGGTTCCGCGCCGACGAGCCCAAGGGCAGACAGCTGCTCGACGCCGCGGGTCTCGACGGGCTGACGCTTCCGGTGGTGATCACCGAGCAGGGCGAGACGCTGGTCGCGCCCGACGACGCCGAACTCGGCGCGACGCTCGGCCTGTCCACCACCCCCGCGGAGGACTTCTACGACCTGGTCGTCATCGGCGGCGGCCCGGCGGGCCTGGCGGCGGCGGTCTACGGCGCCTCCGAGGGCCTCAAGACCGTGCTGATCGAACGCACGGCCACGGGTGGGCAGGCCGGACAGAGCTCGCGGATCGAGAACTACCTGGGCTTTCCCGACGGCGTGTCCGGCTCCCAGCTCGCCGAGCGGGCACGCAGGCAGGCCGAGAAGTTCGAGGCCGAGCTCATCACCGCAGCCGAGGTCAGCGCGCTCGAGATCGACGGCAACGCACGCACCGTCCACCTGTCCGACGGCAGATCGATCGGGACGCGGGCGGTGATCCTCGCGATGGGCGTCGAGTACCGCCAGCTGCCCGCCGAGGGCTGCTCCGACCTGACCGGTGCGGGCGTCTACTACGGGGCCACGTCGTCGGTGGCCGCCGAATGCGAAGACGAGGAGGTCTTCGTCATCGGCGGCGCGAACTCCGCAGGCCAGGCCGCGATGTTCCTGGCGCGCACGGCGAAGAAGGTGAGCATCGTCTGCCGCCGCACGCTGGAGGACTCGATGTCCTACTACCTGATCCAGCAGATCAGGGCGACCGACAACATCCGCGAACTGTCCTACACCGCCGTGCACAAGGTCGAGGGCAACGGCCACCTCGAACGCATCTGCCTGGAGAACCTGCAAACCGGTGAGCGGGAGGAACACACCTGCGGGCGGATGTTCATCTTCATCGGGGCCGAACCCCGCACCGACTGGGTCGAACAGGCCGGCATCGCCCGCGACGACCACGGATTCATCCTCGCCGGGCCCGATCTGCGCAACGTCGCCGGCTGGACGCTGGACCGTCCGCCGCACCACCTGGAAACAAGCGTGCCCGGTGTGTTTGTTGCAGGAGATGTGCGTTCCGAATCCGCCAAGAGGGTGGCGGCCGCCGTCGGCGAAGGGTCGATGGCGGTGATGTTGGTGCACCGATACCTGGCGGAGGCGTGATGGGCGACAAGAAACACGAGTGCCTTCCGGACGAACTGCGCACGCTGTTCCTGTTCGAGGCGCTCACCGACCGGCAACTGCAGGTCCTTTGCGACAACGGCCACATCGCGACGTTCGAACCCGGCCCGGTGTGCACCGAGGGTGACCCGGCGACCTGCTTCTACGTCCTACTCGACGGTGAACTGGTGATGTCCAAGCGCTCGGGCGGGGTGGACATCGAGACGGGCCGCACCTCTCAGCGCGGGGTGTACTGCGGCGCCTGGTCTGCCTACGTCCCGGGTGAAGAGCACCTCTACGAAGCCTCCGTCCGCGTGACGAGGCCGTCCCGGTTCTTCGTCCTCGACGCCGACGCGTTCGCGAAGTTCATGCAGTCGGAGTTCCCGATGGCCGTGCACCTGCTCGAGGGTCACCGCGTCGGCGGCCGCCGGCAGAGCCAGATCCTCGGTCAGCGCGAGAAGCTGCTGGCGCTGGGCACCATCACCGCGGGGCTGACCCATCAACTCAACAATCCCGCGGCCGCCGCGGCCCGCGCCGTTGCCGATCTCCGCGAGGGCGTCGGCAAGATGCGGCACAAGCTCGCGATGCTGGCCGACGGCAAGTTCACCCCGGAAGCGCTGCGGGTGCTGGTGCGGATTCAGGACGAGGTCGCCGAGCAGGTCGCCAAGTCGAAGGCGCAGGAGCTCACCGCGCTGGAGCTCTCCGACCGCGAGGAGCAGATCGGCGACTGGCTCGAAAGCCGCGGTATCGCCAGTGCCTGGGATTACGCGCCGACGTTCGTCGAGGCGGGCCTCGACCTCGACTGGCTCGAACGCGTGCAGGCCTCGATCGACGACATCGACTGCTCTGCCACGCTGCAGAGCGCACTGGGCTGGTTGAAGTACACAATCGACGCCGAGCTGCGGATGAACGAGATAGCCGACGCCAGCAAGCGGATCTCCGCGCTGCTGGCCGGCGCCAAGCAGTACTCCCAGATGGACCGCAGTGAGTACCAGGCCGCCAACGTTCACGAGCTGATCCACAGCACGATCAAGACGATCTTCGGCGACAAGGTGGGCAAGGACAAGCCGGTGAAGCTGGTGTGGGAGAAGGACACCTCGCTGCCTCAATTATTGTGCTACCCAGGCGATCTCAACGAGGTCTGGACCAACGTCATCGACAACGCGATTCAGGCGATGGACTACGAGGGCACACTGACGATCCGTACGTCGCGCGTGAACGACGAGATGATCCGGGTCGAGATCTGCGATGACGGCCAGGGCATCGCCGTAGAGAACATCGACCGCATCTTCACCCCGTTCTTCACCACCAAACCGTTCGGCCAGGGCACCGGCCTGGGACTGGACCTCGCCCGACGCATCATCGTCGAGAAGCATCACGGCGACATCCGGGTCACGTCCGCACCCGGCGACACCCGGTTCGTCATCGACCTGCCGTTGGTCGCCCCCGCCCCCGAGGCGCCGACGCCGACGGAACTTCCCGTCACGGCCGGATAGCCGGAATATCCCGTCGACACCGAGAAGTTGGAGCGAAAATGACGAAACCCGATCTCGGTTCCTACGGCGCGTTCGGCCACTACTCCATGTGGCAGCGATTGGCCCCGGAGCGGCTGCGGGCGATCGAAGACCTCGGATACGGCGCGATCTGGGCGGGTGGCTCCCCCGCGGCCGAGTTGGACTGGGTGGAACCGATTCTCGAAGCGACCACCAACCTCAAGCTCGCCACCGGCATCGTCAACATCTGGACCGCCGAAGCCGGTCCGGTCAGTCGTTCCACCGCATCGAGAAGGCCTACCCGGGACGCTTCTTTCTGGGCATCGGCGTCGGCCACCCCGAGGCCCACACCGAGTACCGCAAGCCGTATGACGCGCTCACGGACTACCTCGACAAGCTCGACGAGTACGGGGTGCCGAAGGACCGACGGGTCGTCGCCGCGCTGGGTCCGCGGGTGCTCAAGCTGTCCGCCGAACGCTCCGCCGGCGCGCATCCGTACCTGACGACACCCGAACACACCGCCGAGGCGCGCAAGATCATCGGAGCGGATGCGTTCCTCGCGCCGGAACACAAGGTGGTGCTGACGACGGACGCTGAGCAGGCGCGTGCGGTCGGTCGCAAGGCGCTCGACATCTACCTCAATCTCCGCAACTACCTCAACAACTGGAAGCGCCTCGGATTCACCGATGACGAGAGAGCGAAGCCGGGTGGCGACCGGCTTGTCGACTCCGTGGTGGCGTATGGCACCGTCGACGCCATAGCCGCACGACTCGAGGAGCATCACGCCGCGGGCGCCGACCACGTGCCCGTGCAGGTGCTCACCGGACCGGACAAGCTGGTGGACGCGTTGGCGCAGTTGGCGGGTCCGCTCGGCTTGAAGTGACGTCACCACGAAGGGATCCGCATGACTGAGCTCAAGCCCAACCTCGGCCGCTACGGCGTCTGGACGTTCGGGGCACCGAAGCCCGAACAGGCCGTGGAGATCGAGAAACTCGGCTACGGCGCGGTGTGGATCGGCGGATCCCCTGCCGGCGACCTCGAATACGTCGAGCCCATCCTCGAGCGCACCGAGAACCTCACGGTCGCCACCGGCATCATCAACGTGTGGACGGCGCCGGCCGACGAGGTCGCCGAGGCATACCACCGCGTCGAGGACGCATATCCGGGCCGCTTTCTTCTGGGCATCGGTATCGGCCACCCCGAACACACCGAGGAGTACCGCAAGCCCTACGACGTGCTCGTCGAATACCTCGACGCGTTGGACGCGAAGAAGGTCCCGACCAGTCGCCGGGTGGTCGCGGCGCTCGGGCCCAAGGTGCTGAAGCTCTCAGCGCAGCGCAGCGCGGGGGCGCACCCGTACCTCACCACCCCACAGCACACCGGGGAGTCACGAAACCTGCTCGGACCCACGGTCTTCATCGCACCCGAGCACAAGGTCGTGCTGGCCCGCGACGCTGAGGCGTCGCGCGAGATCGGCAGGCAGACAATCGATTTCTACCTGAACCTGTCGAACTACCTGAACAACTGGAAGCGGTTGGGATTCACCGATGACGACGTCGAGAAGCCCGGGAGCGACCGGTTGATCGACGCACTCGTCGCGCACGGCACACCCGACTCGATCGCCGCGCGACTCAACGAGCACCTCGACGCCGGTGCCGATCATGTTGCGATCCAGGTGCTCGGCGGCTGGGACGTTCTGATCCCCACACTCACCGAATTGGCGGGCCCGCTCGGCCTGAAAAACTAAGCAACGACGCGTCTTGCGTCGGCTGGCCCCGCATTACTAGGATATCCAACTATCTATTCAGTGAGGGGCACGCTCATGACCACCCAGGTTCCGCATTTCATCGACGGCAAGCGCACGAACGGACAATCGAGCCGCACTGCCGACATCTTCAATCCCAGCACCGGTGAAGTGCAGGCGCAGGTGTCGATGGCCTCGACGGCCGACGTCGACGCGGCGGTCGCCGGCGCGGCCAAGGCGCAGAAGGAATGGGCGGCGTGGAACCCCCAGCGCCGCGCGCGCGTGCTGATGAAGTTCATCGAGCTGGTCAACCAGAACGCCGACGAGCTCGCTCGAATGCTGTCTCTCGAGCACGGCAAAACCCACGCCGACTCGCTCGGCGACATCCAGCGCGGCCTCGAGGTCATCGAGTTCAGCGTCGGCATCCCGCACCTGCTCAAGGGCGAGTACACCGAGGGCGCCGGCCCCGGCATCGACGTCTACTCGCTGCGACAGCCGCTCGGTGTCGTCGCGGGCATCACACCGTTCAACTTCCCGGCGATGATTCCGCTGTGGAAGGCGGGCCCCGCATTGGCGTGCGGCAACGCCTTCATCCTCAAACCGTCCGAGCGGGACCCCTCGGTGCCGCTCCGCCTGGCCGAGCTGTTCCTCGAGGCGGGCCTGCCCCCCGGTGTCTTCCAGGTCGTGCAGGGTGACAAGGAAGCCGTCGACGCCATCCTCGAACACCCGGCGATCCAGGCCGTCGGCTTCGTCGGAAGCTCCGACATCGCGCAGTACATCTATGCGGGCGCGACGGCAAACGGAAAGCGCGCGCAGTGCTTCGGCGGCGCGAAAAACCACATGATCGTGATGCCCGATGCCGATCTCGACCAGGCCGTCGACGCGCTGATCGGCGCCGGCTACGGCAGTGCGGGTGAGCGCTGCATGGCGATCAGTGTCGCGGTACCTGTCGGCGACGAGACCGCAGATCGCTTGCGGGCCAGGCTCGTCGAGCGGATCAACAATCTGCGGGTGGGCCACAGTCTCGACCCGAAGGCCGATTACGGGCCGCTGGTGACCGAAGCAGCGCTTCGGCGCGTGCGCGGCTACATCGACGCCGGTGTCGAGGCGGGCGCCGAGATCGTGGTCGACGGCCGTGAACGCGCCAGTGACGAACTGCAATTCGGTGACGACAGCCTGGAGAACGGCTGGTTCATCGGCCCCACCCTGTTCGACCACGTCACCACCGACATGTCGATCTACACCGATGAGATCTTCGGACCGGTGTTGTGCATCGTGCGCGCCAAGGATTACGAAGAGGCCCTCGCACTGCCCTCGGAGCACGAGTACGGCAACGGCGTCGCGATCTTCACCCGCGACGGCGACGCGGCCCGCGACTTCGTGTCACGCGTGCAGGTCGGCATGGTCGGCGTCAACGTTCCGATCCCGGTGCCGGTGGCCTATCACACCTTCGGCGGTTGGAAGCGGTCCGGTTTCGGGGACCTCAACCAGCACGGTCCGCATTCGATCCTGTTCTACACGAAGACCAAGACCGTCACGCAGCGGTGGCCGTCCGGCATCAAGGACGGCGCTGAGTTCGTCCTGCCGACGATGAAGTAGCGCACGAGACCACCGCAGCATGCACTATTTCGGGCTCGACGACGACGAGCGGGTGATCGCCGAGACGGCGGCCGCGTTCGCCGAGAAGCGGCTCGCGCCGTTCGCGTTGGAGTGGGACAAGACGCACCACTTCCCCACCGACGTACTGCGTGAGGCCGCCGAGCTGGGCATGGCGGCGGTGTACTGCAACGAGGATGTCGGCGGCAGCGGATTGCGCCGGCTGGACGGCGTGCGGATCTTCGAGCAACTCGCGATGGCGGATCCAACGGTGGCGGCATTCTTGTCCATTCACAACATGTGCACGTGGATGGTCGACACCTACGGCACCCCCGAACAGCGCAAGAGCCTGGTGCCGCGGTTGGCGTCGATGGAGCTGATCGCCAGCTACTGCCTGACCGAACCCGGCGCGGGCTCCGATGCGAGCGCGTTGCGCACCAAGGCTGTTCGTGAGGGCGACCACTATGTGCTCGACGGGGTCAAGCAGTTCATCTCCGGCGCCGGAGCCTCCGACCTGTACGTGGTGATGGCACGCACCGGCGGCGACGGCCCGCAGCCGAAATCAAAGGGCATCTCCACGTTCATCGTCGAAAAGGACACGCCCGGGCTGACTTTCGGGGCCGACGAGGAGAAGATGGGCTGGCACGCCCAGCCCACCGCCCAGGTGATCTTCGAAGGTGTGCGGGTACCTGCCGATGCGATGCTCGGCGGCACCGACGGCGAGGGCACCGGCTTCGGCATCGCGATGAACGGGCTCAACGGCGGACGGATCAACATCGCCGCGTGTTCGCTCGGCGGCGCCCAGGCCGCCTACGACAAGGCCGTCGCCTACGTCCGCGACCGCGAGGCGTTCGGCGGCGCGCTACTCGACGAGCCCACCATCCGGTTCACCATCGCCGACATGGCCACCGCATTGGAAACGTCGCGAAACCTGTTGTGGCGGGCGGCCACCGCGTTGGACGAGAACCATCCGGACAAGGTCGAACTGTGCGCGATGGCCAAGCTCCACGTCACCGAGTCATGCTTCACCGTCGCCGATCAGGCGCTGCAGTTGCACGGCGGCTACGGCTATCTCAACGAGTACGGCCTGGAGAAGATCGTCCGCGACCTGCGGGTGCACCGGATCCTCGAGGGGACCAACGAGATCATGCGCGTGGTCATCGGGCGGTCGCAGGCCGCCAAGGTGCGGGCGTCCACATAACGCTGAAAGGGTTTGTGAATGACGACGATCGCGTTCCTGGGGCTGGGCAACATGGGTGGCCCGATGGCGGCCAACCTGGTCGCGGCCGGCCACACCGTCCGCGGGTTCGATCCCGTGCCCGCGCTGAAATCGGCAGCGGCCGAGCGGGGCGTGTCGGTGATCGACAGCGGCGCTGAGGCGGTCACCGACGCCGAGGTCGTGATCACCTCGCTGCCCAACGGCGACATCGTGAAGGCGTGCTACGCCGAGGTGCTACCCGCCGCCAGGACCGACGCGCTGTTCATCGACACCTCGACGATCTCGGTCGACGATGCGCGGTCCATTCACCAGCAGGCGCTCGAGCGTGGCTTCGCACAACTCGACGCCCCGGTGTCCGGCGGGGTGAAGGGCGCGACCGCGGGCACGCTGGCGTTCATGGTCGGCGGTGAGGATTTCGCCGTCGAGCGGGCCAGGCCCGTGCTGGAGCCTTTGGCGGGCAAGGTCATTCACTGCGGCCCGTCGGGCACCGGCCAAGCGGCCAAGCTGTGCAACAACATGGTGCTCGCGGTGGAGCAGATCGCGATCGGTGAGGCCTTCGTGCTGGCCGAGAAGCTCGGCCTGTCGGCGCAGTCCCTGTTCGACGTGATCACCGGCGCCACCGGCAACTGCTGGTCGGTGCACACCAATTGCCCTGTCCCGGGACCGGTTCCGACGTCACCGGCCAACAACGATTTCAAGCCCGGCTTCGCCACCGCGTTGATGAACAAGGACCTCGGGCTGGCCATGGCGGCGGTCGAGTCGACGGGTTCGAACGCGCCGCTGGGCAGCCACGCCGCCGAGATCTACAAGAAGTTCGCCGCCGACCATGCGGACAAGGACTTCAGCGCGGTGATCGAGTTGCTGCGCGGCAACTGATCACCGGTCGGCCCAGGCGCGCTCGCCGTACCGGTCGAGGTGCGTGACCTGCCCGACGGGCCTGCGGGTGGTGGGCCCGTACCGTCCACGCGGCCAGCCCATCGGCACGACGCACACCGGCGTCACCGTCAGTGGCAGCCCCAGGGTGCGCCGAGCGGAGGTGACGCTCCACAGCGGCAAGGTGATCAGCGACGCGCCGAGCCCCATCGCCCGCGCGGCGAGCAGCAGGTTCTGCACGCTGGGATAGATCGATCCGAAGAACGACGACTCGCCCACAAATGGTGACGGCATG
>NZ_LZJE01000360.1:0-2735 GCF_001666865.1 Mycobacterium sp. E136 | reverse complement strand
GGTTCGCCGCCAATTCGGCAGCTCGCTGTGGGAGCACCAGGCGTTGCGGCTGCGGATGGCCGACCTGCAGGCGCGCGTCGACATGCTGCGGTATGCGCTGGACGGCATCGCTGCGACCGGCAAGCTCGACCTGCGCACCGCCGCCGCGATGAAGGCCAACGCCGCGCGCCTCGGCGAAGAGGTGATGAACGAATGCATGCACCTCTTCGGCGGCTCCGGCTACCTCGTCGACGAGACACCGCTCGGAAGATGGTGGCGCGACATGAAACTGGCCCGCGTCGGTGGAGGCACCGACGAGGTGCTGTGGGAGCTGGTCGCCGCCGGCATGAAGCCCGACCACAACGGTTACGCGGAGTTCGACCAGCTGCCCTGAGGGCTACGGCGCGTCGGCGGGCGTGCGCGGCAGCGCGTACAGCGCCATGCGCCGGTTCGACATGTCGTGCTCGCCCAGGAAAGTACAGCCGGCGTGTTCGCAGACGTCGCGCGCGCCCTTGTTCCTGTGGTCCGGGTCGAACATGATGCGACGGCACTGCGGATCGAGCTCGAAGATGTTGGCGGTCAAGCGCGGCAACAGGATCGGCGCGATACCGCGGTTGACGAACCGCAGCTCGGCGATCGCCGCGTGCATCCCGATGTCGTGAGGCTCCGCGTCGTACCGCGGCGCGATCGAATCCTTGGCGGCCCGGTACAGCTCGATGTAGACGAACGGCTGGCCGCGGAAGAAACCGACGAACGGCCGGGAGTATTCACCCGCCAGCTGGGCGCTCAGATACCGGTGCCACCGCTGCGGCGGCCAGTCGTACTCCCACGCCTCGACCAGGTGAGGGCGGTTCATCCATTCCGACACCATCTCCGCGTCCGCATCCGGATCGGCCAACCGGATGAGATACGGCTCGGCGAGGACCGGCGTTGGCGGTGCCGCGACCTCACGCACCGCATCGGTAATGTCCGTCAGCTCCCGCGGAAGTACCGGCGAGGGTGCATCGTCGATCTCGGTCATCGCCCGCCGAGCCTACCGGACCGACTAAGGCAAGACTTACCTTCCTACCCCGCCGCTGGTGCCGTCATGCGAACAGGTCGTCGAGCGCCTTCTGTTCGAGTTCGGTCCACCGCTGCACGTTGCGTCGGACCTCGGCGACCGCCTCCTCGTCGAAATGCCTCGCCCCGTCGGGTGTGATCCGGCAGATGTCCATCGGCGCACCGACGCTGGGTGACGACGCGTCCAGCGCGTCGAGCACCCGCAGCGCGGCCACCACGCCGTAGTCGACGCCACGTTCGGTCATTCCGAAGTGCGCGAGCAGCGCGTGGGCCTGCTGGGCCATCGGCGATCCGCTGCCCACCGCGTGGAAGCCGATCTCCTCGTAGTGGCCGATGAGGCCGTGCGGATCGATGTCGACGATGAACGGCTTCCCGTTCGCGTAGCCCGCCGCCAGGACGTAGGTCGCCGGTGTGGCGCCCGGCTTCCCGGCGGGAACGTCCTCGATGAAGTTCTCGTAGTGGCGCTTGAGCACTGGCAGGACGCGACCCTGCAGCGCGTGGCCGATGTCGGGAGCCTCCACGATCGCGTCCGGTTCGTTGTCGAAGATCTGCTCGAGGTCGTAGAGCACCGCACGCGAACCGCTGCCGCCCCACGCGGCGTGGTCGCCGAGGGGGTGCAGCTTCTGGGCCGGATAGCTCAGCCCCCGCTCGGGATCGGTGATCTGCGAGTCCGAGGCCACCACGACCCCGTCGGCGCAACGAATGGCGAGAACGACGGTCATCGCGAGGGCTCCGGCAGCATGAGGCGATCGTCTCACGCCTGCCGCATCAGCAGGTCCCGTAGCACCGCGGCATTGCTCAGCCCGACGTCACGGGTGGCGGTCACCAGCGTCACAGGCCCTTGCGCCAGCAAGGCGCGAAGTTCGTCCAGCGCCTGCGCACCGGCTTCGGCCTGAAGTTCGACGGTGTAGCGGGCGACGAACTCGTCGAACCGTTCGGGCTGGTGCGAATACCAGCGCCGCAGCTCGGTCGACGGCGCGACCGACGGCAGCCACCGGCCGATCCGCGGATCGTCCTTGCGGAAACCCCTCGGCCACAACCGGTCCACCAGGACCCGGACGCCGTCCCGTTCACCCGGCGGGTCGTAGACCCGCGCGACATCGACACTTGGGACACTTGGGCGGCCACCCATGCGGTGAGATGGTAGGGGCATGCCGGTTGACCGAGTGGCGGATCTGCAGCGTTGGCAGGATTCGGGCGCGATCTGGGAGGTGCGGGCGCGACGGGAAGGCAGCGTGACCGTCGCGCTGCTGCGCTGCGACGGCGGCGAGGAGGTCGACGTCTTCACCTCCGACGATCCCCGGCTGCTGGCGTTCATCGGCGAGCGCCGAAGCAGCGAGGACTGAACCTCAACGCCGGCGCGCACGGATGAGGTCGGCGAACGCGGCGGCCGCGGCGTCGACGCCGTCGAGATCCTCGGTGGCGACGAGGTCCAGCAGCAGCCCGCGGGCCACGGCCAGGCCCAGCCGCATCATCGCGGGATCGTCCGCTCCGCTCAGGTGGGCGAGCCAGTCCACGACCGCGCCGGGCAGCATCTGCGCGAACGGTTGCTCGCCCTGTGCGCCCCGCGCGTAGCACTCGAAGAACAGCCGCTCGAAGGGGCGTAGGTCGGGTCGCCTCAGGTTCGCCCACATCGCCGCCACGGCCTCGGCGGGATCGGCGGGCAGCTGCCGGGTGCACCATCTGGCGGCGCTCCA
>NZ_LZJE01000359.1:0-27168 GCF_001666865.1 Mycobacterium sp. E136 | reverse complement strand
CGGCGAACCGCCTCCAGCTCATCCGGCTCGACACCAATCGTGGCGCGGTCGGCCGCAACGTCGGGGTGGCGGCGTGCCCCACTCCGTACATCGCCTTCTGCGATGACGACTCCTGGTGGACGCCGGAGTCCCCGGCGGCCGCGGTGGAGGCGTTCGAACGGCATCCGTCGGTGGGACTGCACGCCGCCACCCCGACGTTGCGGCCGACCGCGCCACGATTGGTGTCGAGCCGGATGAGCTGGAGGCGGTTCGCCGACCGCGCAGCCATCCTGTCGATGATCGCGGCGGTGTCATCGGTGGATGCGTTGTCCACCACGGCTATCGGGCACGTGGTGGTGTCCAGCAGCCGGGCAGCCACTGTCGCGAGTTCGGTGGCGCGATTCCGACTGGCTATCACGAACGAGAGGTCGGGGGAGGCTCGGTCCTGCATGACCGGGGTGGCTACCCGCAGATTCGGAGGGCAAACGATGCATGACATCAAACGCGCGCTGATCACCGGCGGCGGCGGATTTCTCGGCGGGCACCTGTGCGAGCGACTGCTCGACCGCGGGGTCGAGGTGATCTGCGTCGACGATTCATCCACCAGCGCGCCGACCGCGGCCGACCTGTTCCTCGACCGCCCGGGATACCGCTTCGTCCGCCACGACATCAGCGAGGCGCTGCCTGATCTTCCCGTGAAGATCGACACCGTCTTCCACCTGGCGTCGCCCGCCTCGCCGGTGGACTATCTCCAGCTGCCGATCCAGACGCTGCGTACGGGCGCACTGGGCACCGAGCACATGCTGCAATACGCAGAACGATGCGGCGCACGGCTGGTGCTGGCGTCGACCAGCGAGGTCTACGGCGACCCACAGGAGCATCCGCAGTCCGAAACCTATTGGGGGAACGTCAATCCCATCGGACCGCGCAGCGTGTACGACGAAGCGAAACGGTTCGCCGAGGCGTTGACGTTCGCTTACCGGCGCGAACGGTCGGCCGACATCGGCGTTGCGCGGATCTTCAACACGTACGGACCCCGGATGCGGCACGACGACGGCCGCATCGTGCCGACGTTCTGCCACCAGGCGCTGGCGGGCGAACCGATCACGGTCAACGGGACCGGCGCCCAGACCCGGTCGCTGTGCTACGTCGACGACACCGTCGCGGCGTTGATCGCGCTGGGCGAATCCGACTGCACCGGGCCGATCAACGTCGGCAACCCCGACGAGCTCACGGTGTTACGCATCGCCGAGCTCATCCGCGATCTGGTCGGCAGCGATTCACCGATCGAGTTCCGCCCGGTGCCCCAGGACGATCCGCGACGGCGGTGTCCCGACATCACGCTGGCGCGCGAGCTGCTCGGGTGGCAACCGCGAATCAGCTACACCCAAGGCTTGTCCACGACCGTCGATTGGTTCCGTCGGAAGTCGGCAACCGTTGCGCTGCAGGGGAGTTGAGGTAAGCCATGCGCATTCTCGGAATCAATGCGGTGTTTCACGACCCGGCTGCCGCGCTGGTGATCGACGGTGAGATCGTCGCGGCCGCCGAGGAGGAGCGATTCACCCGACGCAAGCACGGTAAGCAGGCCGTGCCGTTCTCGACATGGGAGCTGCCCGTCGAGTCGGCGCGGTGGTGCCTCGAACAGGCCGGGCTGAAGCCGTCCGATCTGGACCTGGTCGGCTATTCGTACGACCCCCGCCTGATGGACGAGTCCACCGATGACGTCAACGGTTTGGACCGCGACTGGGAGTACCTGCGCACACTCTATGCTCAGCGCGCCCCGCGGTTCCTCCAATCCGCGCTGCCCGGCCTCGATCCCGGCATCGTGCGCCACGTCCGCCATCACGTCGCGCACGCCGCATCGACAGCGCTGGCCTCTCCGCACCCGGACTGCGCGGTGCTGGTCGTCGACGGCCGCGGCGAGCGGTCCTCGATGCTCGCCGGGAGTTATCGCGACCACAAGCTCGACGTGCTCGCGACACAGTCGCTGCCGCACTCGCTGGGTCTGTTCTACGAAAGCCTCACCGAACACCTCGGATTCAAGCGGTCGAGCGACGAGTACAAGGTGATGGCGATGGCGTCCTACGGAACGCCGCGGTTCGCCGACAGCTTCCGCGAAGCCGTGTATGCCTGCGACGACGGAGGTTTCCGCACCGAACCGGTGGACTGGAATTCGATCACGCCCGCCCGGGCGCCCGGCGCAGGCAAGGGACACGCGCTGGACCGCCCCGAACCAGAGCACGCCGATCTGGCGTGCAGCGTCCAGACGGTCGTGGAAGAGGTGTTGCTCGACCTGGTCGGGTGGCTGCGTGAGCGCACCGATCACCAAAGCCTCTGCCTGGCCGGTGGAGTCGCGCTGAATTGCGTGGCGAATTCGAAGATCTACTGCCGTGGGGGCTTCTCGAACGTGTGGGTGCAGCCCGCCGCCGGTGATTCGGGAACGGCGCTGGGCGCGGCGCTGGCCCTGGCGGGGGAGGCCGGTGAGCCGATCGCCCCGATGCCGTCGGCGGCGTTGGGCCGCGGGTTCTCCGATGACGAGATCGAAGCGGTGCTGACCGAGGCGGCGATACCGCACGAGCGGCCCGCGGATCTGGCCGCCGCGATCGGAGACGCGTTGGCCGACAACAAACTCGTGGGCTGGTTCCAGGGCCGCGCCGAGTTCGGCCCCCGCGCGCTCGGGCAGCGCTCACTTCTCGCCGACCCTCGGCGCATCGAGAATCTGGAGCGGCTCAACACCGTGAAGGGTCGCGAACAGTTCCGACCCGTCGCACCGATGGTGCTGGCCGAGCACGCCGCCGGGATCTTCTCCGGCGGGCCCATTCCGAGCCCGTACATGTTGTTCGTGCACGAGGTCGCCGCCGAATGGCGCGACCGTATTCCCGCCATCACCCACGTCGACGGCACGGCCCGCATCCAGACCGTCGGTCGCAGCCACCCGCTGCTGCACGACACGATCAGCCGGTTCGCTGCCCGCACCGGCGTCCCGGTGATCGTCAACACCAGTTTCAACACGGCGGGGCGCCCCATGGTGGACAGCCCGCGCGACGCGCTCGAGTGCTTCGGCAGCGCCCCGATCGACGTCCTCGCGATCGGACCGTTCATTGTGAGGAGGCCGGAATGACGCCGACGTTCGCAGTCGTCGTGCCGACGGTCGGGCGTCCGTCGCTGTACCGGCTGCTCGCAGAACTCGACGGTTCGGTCGGACCGACACCGACCGCGGTGATCGTCGTCGACGACCGCCCCGAACCGGACGGCGCGCTGCAGGTGACGTCGCGGCTTCCGGTCACGGTGCTGCGACGCGACGGGCGAGGGCCCGCGGCTGCTCGCAACACGGGATGGCGCGCCACCGAAGCCGACTGGATCTGCTTTCTCGACGACGACGTTGTCCCGCAACCGAATTGGTTCGTCGCGGTGTCCGAAGATCTGGCGAAGGCCGAGGTGGAGGCGGCCGTCGGATCGCAGGCCGTGATCGAGGTGCCGCGGGTGGGCGGCCGCAGGGCCACCGACGACGAACGCCGCACCCAGCGCCTCGCGGAGGCCAAGTGGATCACCGCCGACATGGCGTTTCGCCGCGATGTCCTGGTCGCCGTCGGCGGATTCGACGAACGGTTCCCCCGGGCGTACCGCGAGGACTCGGACATCGCCCTGCGAATCACCCAGGACGGCAATACCATCGTCCGCGGAGCCCGCCGATGCACCCATCCGGTCGCCACCGCCACGCTGATGAGCAGCGTGCGCGCCCAGATCGGCAACCGTGACAACGCGCTGCTGCGCCGCAAATTCGGCAGGCGGTGGCGCTCGGAAATCGGTGAGGGCCGAGGCCGCCTACAGGTGCATTCCGTGGCCACCGCCGCCGCCGTCGTCGCCGCGCTGAGCACCCTGGTGGGGCGGTGGCGCGTCGCACGCATCGCCGGTGCGGTGTGGGCGGCGCTGACGGCGGAGTTCGCCGTTCGCCGATTCTGGTCCGGACCGCGAACCGTCACCGAGGCCGGTCGCATGCTCCTCACCAGCGTTCTGATCCCCCCGGTCGCGGTGTGGCACCGGTTGGCCGGCGAGTGGGAGTTTCGCGCGTCGCGTCGCGATCCACCGCTGGCGGTGTTGCTCGACCGTGACGACACGATCATCGAGGATGGTCCCTATCTCAACGATCCGGCCGGGGTTCGTTCGCTACCGGGAGCCGTACGCGCATTGAATCGGTTGCGCGGCAGAGGGTTACCGCTGGCCGTCGTGAGCAATCAGTCCGGGGTGGCGAAGGGGTTGATCAGCGCAGAGCAACTCCGAGCCGTCAACGCCGAGGTCGACGCGGCGCTGGGGCCGTTCGACTCCTGGCATCTGTGCGTGCACGACGCCGAGGACGGGTGCCGTTGCCGGAAACCGTCTCCCGGCATGGTTGAGGACGCCGCCGCCGCGCTCGGGGTGCCCGCGTCTCGGTGCGTGATGATCGGCGACACCGGCGGGGATGTCGACGCCGCGTTGGCCGCGGGCGCCGACGCGATCCTGGTGCCCACTGCGCGCACGCTCGCCCACGAGATCGACGAGGCCCGGGTCAAGGCGCGGGTGGCGACGACCCTCGACGAGGCGGTGTCGATGGTTCTGACGGAGTGCCGATGAGCAGGGCGGTCGTCGCGCGTCCGGACAGCGCCGGTGATGTTCTGATCACCGGCCCCGCGGTGCGTGCCATCGCCGAAACCCACGACGCGGTCACGTTTCTCGCCGGTCCGCGCGGGCGGGCCGCCGCCGAACTGCTGCCAGGCGTCGACGACCTCATCGAGTGGCAGGCCCCGTGGGTCGACTTCGACTCACCCGAATTGACCGCGGGGCATGTCGAGGCTTTGGTCAAACAGTTGCGCGACTTTGCCCCCGAACGGGTCTACGTGTTCACGTCGTTTCACCAGTCGCCGCTGCCGCTGGCGTTGATCTGCCGGATGGCCTCGGTGCCGTGGGTGGGGGCGATCAGCGAGGACTATCCGGGAACACTGCTCGACCTGCGACACCACGTACCGGATGGCCTACCCGAACCCGAGCGCGCGCTGTCACTGGCCCGGGCCGCCGGCTGTGAACTGCCCGCCGGCGACGCAGGCATGCTGCGGGTGCGACAACCACCGCCGGTGGGTCCGGAGCTAGCGGAAACGTTGGGCGACAGATCGTTTGTCGTCTTCCATCCCGGTGCCGCGGTGCCCGCACGCCGACCGACTCCGGAACGCAGCGCCCGAATGGTCGAAGCCCTCGTCGGCGCGGGGCACCGAGTCGTGGTCACCGGAGACCCCTCCGAACGCGATCTCACCGCGGCCGTCGCCGGGGACATCGCCGTCGACCTCGGCGGGCGCACCACGCTCGACACGCTGGCGGCCGTCTACGCCGACGCGCGCGTGGTGATCGCGCCCAACACCGGGCCTGCGCACCTTGCCGCGGCCGTCGGCACCCCTGTGGTCTCCCTCTTTGCTCCCGTCGTACCCGCCTCGCAGTGGAGCCCATACGGCGCCAACGTTGTTCGCCTCGGTGACCAGCAGGCTCCGTGCCGGCTCACCCGCGCCCGCGTATGCCCGGTGGCGGGCCATCCATGCCTCGACGGCATCACCGACGACGAACTGCTCGACGCGGTCAACCGAATTGGAGGACGGCAATGATTCCGACGATCCAGACGCACATCTGCGCACTGTCACATGCAGCCGATCACATCGCGCCCGAAGCGCCCAAGCTGGCCGCCTGGGGTCGCCGGCTCGCCGACGTGCTCACCACCGGCGGCCGGCTTCTGGCGTGCGGCAACGGCGGCAGCGCGGCCGAGGCGCAACATCTGACCGCCGAACTGGTCGGCCGTTTCCACGACGAGCGAATGCCGATGTCGGCGATCTCGTTGCACGCCGACACCTCCGCGCTCACGGCCATCGCCAACGACTACGGCATCGACGAGATGTTCGCCAGGGGTGTGCGGGCACACGGGCGGCCGGGTGACGTGCTCGTCTCGCTGTCGACCAGCGGTACGAGCGCAAATGTGCTCGCCGCCGTCAAGGCCGCGCACGAAACCGGCCTGACCACATGGGCGTTCACGGGACCGCAACCGAACCCACTGGCCGCCGTCTGCGACGACGCGATCTGCGTGGAAGCGCCGACCACCGCGACCGTGCAGGAGATCCACCTCCTGCTGGTGCACGCGCTGTGCATCGCCGTCGACGAGGTACTGCTGGGGGTGTCACATGAATAGGCCCTTGGTGATCATCGGCGATTCGATGCTCGACCTCGACGTCGAGGGCACCGCAACGCGGCTCAGCCCCGAGGCGCCCGTACCGGTGGTCGACGCCGAACGGATCTGGCGGCGTCCCGGCGGTGCCGGCCTGGCCGCGGTGCTCGCCGCGCGCACGGGATGCGACGTGGTGCTGGTGACCGCGATCGGCGACGACGCCGACGGTCAGGCGCTGACCGACCTGCTGGCCGACGCGGGTGTGCGGCTCATCGCACTGGAACTGACCGGAAGCACGGTGTGCAAGACCCGAATTCGCGCGGCCGGGCAGTCGATGCTGCGGCTTGACCGCGGCGACGGTTCCGCGGCGGGCACACCGGTGCCTGCCGAGGTCTCCGACATCCTCGGTACGGCGGCCGCGGTCTGCGTGGCCGATTACGGTCGCGGCGTCACCGCGCACACGGAGATCCGAGAACTGCTCGCGCGGACCGCACAGCGGGTGCCGACGGTGTGGGACCCCCATCCCCGCGGCAGCGAGCCGGTGCCCGGCTGCTGGCTGGTCACGCCGAATCAGGACGAGGCGGCGGGACGCTCGGCGGAGTCGCTGCGCGAACGGTGGGCCGCGCGGGCGGTGTGCATCACCTTGGGCTCGAAGGGGGCACTGGTCGCCACCGATAGCGGAAACGAGCACCACCCCGTGCGGGATTCAGTCGCTCGGTCCGGGCACGGCGACACCTGCGGCGCGGGGGACCGATTCGCAATCGCGGCCACCATCGCGCTCGCCGCGGGTAAGGACATCCAGGGCGCCGTCGCCGACGCGGTGGACGCCGCCAGCAGATTCGTTGCCGCGGGCGGCGCGGTCGGCGTGTCGAGCGCGGACTCGGTCGGTGGAATACCCTCGGCCGCAACGTCGACCGCCATCACCGGGGACATCGCCGAAGTCCGGGACCGGCTGCGCCGCCGCGGGGGCAGGCTGGTCGCGACCGGAGGGTGCTTCGACCTGCTGCACACCGGCCACGTCCGGCTGTTGCGGCAGGCCCGCGATCTCGGCGACGCGTTGGTGGTGCTGCTCAACTCCGATGCTTCCGTTCGGGCGCTGAAGGGTCCGCGGCGACCCGTCGTCGCGGACCGGGACAGGGCGCGGGTGCTGGCCGCGCTGGCTTGCGTCGACGCCGTCGTCGTCTTCGACGAACGCTCACCCGAAGCGGCGCTGGAGCAACTGCGGCCCGATGTCTGGGTCAAGGGCGGCGACTACACCGAGGCCGACCTCCCCGAGGCCGGCGTGGTCCGCCGCCACGGCGGCGAGGTCGTGCTGCTGCCGACCGTCGCCGGTTACTCGTCGTCGAACCTGATCGCCGCCGCGCGGTCATGAACCGAAAGGAATCCTCAATGGCTCTGGGAATGGCTCTGGGCAACATCATCATCACCGGCGGTGCATCGGGACTCGGTGCGGCGACGGTGGAAGCCGTTGCACGCCAGGGTGGTACACCGCTGGTGATCGACCGCAACGACCCGAAACCGGGAGTGGCCTTCGCGCGCGCCGACCTCGCCGACACCGAGGCCGTCGACGCCGCGGTGCGCACGCTCGCCGATCAGGTCGGCGGTCAGATCCACGGCGTGTTCACCGCGGGAGGCACCGACGTCTGCGGCAAGCTCGACGATGTCGCGGTCAAGGACTGGGAACGCGTCATCCACGTCAACCTGCTCGGCACGGCCGCCGTGATCCGGTCGGCGTTGCCCTACCTGAAGAGCACCGGCGGCCGGATCGTCACGTGCGCATCGACGTTGGGGATCAAGGCCGTCAGCGACGCCACCGCGTACTGCGCCTCCAAATTCGGTGTCGTCGGATTCTCCCGCGCTCTGGCAGCCGAACTCGCGGGAGAGGTGGGCGTGACGACGTTGATTCCCGGCGGCATGCACACGGCCTTCTTCGACAGCCGCGACGAGCAGTACAAGCCGCCACCGGACGCCAAGCTGAACCAGCCCGAGCACGTGGCCGACACCGTGGTGTTCGCGCTCTCCCAGCCGGCCGGCTGTGAGGTCCGCGAGCTCGTGGTGTGCGCCTCGACTGAGTCCTCGTGGCCGTGAGCCCCAACAGCGTTCTGGTCCTGCGCGCGTTGGGTCTCGGCGATCTGCTCACCGGGATCCCGGCGCTGCGCGGCCTACGGCGCGCGTACCCGGACGCCCACATCGCGCTCGCCGCGCCCGAACGGTATCGGGATCTGGCGATGCTCTCCGGCGCGGTCGACGAGCTCGACCCGACACCCGGCCTCGGCCGGCTCCGTCCCCGCCGCGAGCCGCCTGCCCTGGCCGTGAACCTGCACGGCAGTGGCCCCGAAAGCATCGCCGACCTGTGCAGCCTTCAGCCCGGCGCCCTGATCAGCCACCGCCACTGCGCATTCCCCGGCATCGACGGGCCACCATGGCGCGCCGATCTCCATGAGGTCGACCGCTGGTGCACCCTGCTCGAATGGGCCGGGATACCCTGCACCCCCGACGATCTGGCGATACCGCGGCCGCCCGGTTATCCGGATCGGTCGTCGGCCGTCGTGATCCACCCCGGAGCCGCATACGCGGCGCGGCGATGGCCACCGGAGCGGTTCGCGGAAGTGGCCGGCGCGCTGCGCAACCGCGGGCATGACGTGGTCATCACGGGTGACGACCGCGAAGTCGACCTCGCGACGTCGGTGGCCGATGCCGCCGGCCTGCCCCGATCAGCCGTCCTCGCAGGCACTCTCGGCCTGCTCGAGCTCGTCGCGCTGATCAGCGACTGCCGCCTGCTGATCTGTGGCGACACCGGCGTCGGGCACATCGCGACCGCGACCGGCACGCCGTCGGTGCTGCTGTTCGGTCCCACCCCGCCGGACCGGTGGGGACCCAGGGGATCGGGTCCGCACATCGCGGTCTGGGCCGGCGACAGGGGCGACCCGCACGCCGACCGCCCCCACAGTGGGCTCTTGCTGATCACGGTCGGCCGCGTCCTCGACGCCAGCGAGAGGCTGCTGAAGGACTGCGCATGAAGATTATTCGCACGGGTGTGATCGGCGCGGGCTACGTCGGGCTGACGACCGCGGTGTGCCTGGCCGAACGGGGCCACCACACGGTGTGCGTCGACGTGGACGCCGGGCGGGTCGAGCAGCTCCGCAGCGGTGTGCCCCTCCTCGACGAACCCGGTCTCCCCGAGCTGCTGCGCCAGGGCCTGGACACCGAGAGCCTCGAATTCACCGTCGAATACCGCGAATTGGCCGGATGCGATGTGGTGTTCGTTTGCGTGCCGACGCCGAGCGGGTCCGACGGGTCGGCCGACCTGTGCGCGGTCGACGACGCGGTCGACCACCTCGCCGCGGTGTTGCGGCCCGGCGCGGTGCTGGTGCTCAAGTCGACCGTTCCGGTCGGCACCACCCGTCGAATCGCGCAACGGGTCGAAGGCGCCGGCATCCGCGCGGTCTCCAATCCCGAGTTCCTCCGCGAGAGCCACGCGATCTACGACTTCCGCAACCCGGACCGCATCGTGATCGGGACCGTGGACCCCGACGCGGCCGATCTGGTTACGCGCGTGTACGGCAACCACACGCAGACCTTCCGGATGAGCCCGGAGAGCGCCGAGTTGGCTAAGTACGCCAGCAATGCGTTTCTCGCGGTGAAGATCTCCTACGCCAACTCGCTGGCACGGCTGTGCGCGCGCATGGGCGCCGACGTCACCGACGTCATCCGCTGCATGGGCGCCGACGTGCGCATCGGCCCGCACTTCCTGCAGCCCGGCCCGGGGTGGGGTGGGTCGTGCCTGCCCAAGGACACCTCGGCCATCCTGCACACCGGACGGGTCGCGGGTGTGGAGCTGCCGGAGATCGACTCGGCCCGCGTGACCAACTCCACGCAGTCCGCGCACATCGTGTCGACCCTGCGCCGGGCAGTGGCCGCGCCACTCGGGCAGGCCCGCATCACCGCCCTGGGCCTGACCTTCAAGGCCGGCACCAGCGATTTGCGCGATTCCCCGGCGTTGACCGTCTGCGCCGACCTGGGCCGCGCCGGTGCGCAGGTGACGGGCTACGACCCGCGGTTGGACGCGATGGACCACACGCGGCTGCGGGCCTCGTCGATCGTGGCGGTCGACGATCCGTCCCTTGCCACCAAGGACGCCGACGCGATCGTCGTGCTCACCGAATGGCCGGAGTTTCGGGAACTCGACTGGGCCTTGATCGCCGAGCACGCGCCCGGCGCCGTCGTCGTCGACACCCGCAACCTGCTGGACCCGGCGGTGCTCAGCGAGGCTGGACTGACCTACCTGGGTAATGGAACCCCCTCGGGCTACTGACCTTTCGCCACCCGGCGGATGAGGCGTGCGGTGCTGCGGTCGAGTATCTCCTGGCGGTCGGCCAGGATCTTGGCCTTCGCGGCGCGCTTGGCGGCCGCGGCGATCGTGAGCTCGGACTCGTAGGCCGTGACGACTCGCGGATCGACGTACGAACTTCGGGCCACCGCGGGTGTGTTGCCGAGTTCCTCGGCGACCTCCTTCATCACCGCGGACTCGACGCGCTTGATGACGGTCTTGTTGACGGGTGGGTCGGCGTCCACGAACGCGGCGGCGGCCAGCACCGTGCCATGCCAGGTGCGGAGGTCCTTGATCGTGTACCGGTCGCCGACGAGTTCCTTGAACCGGGTGTTCAGGTCGTCGGCGTGGATGTCGATCCAGCCCGAGCCGTTGCGGCACACCAGCAGCCGCTCGGTGCGCTCCGGGCGGCGCAACAGCGCGCGGATCGAGCGGACCGCCTCGGGGTCATCGATCAGCAGCGTGCGCCGCACGCCGCTCTTGGCGGGGAAGTCGAACTCGATGGCGTTGCGCTGCAGCGTCACGTGCTCGCAGAGCAGCGTCGCGATGCCGTACGAGTTGTTCTCCTCGGCGTACTGCTCGGAGCCCGCCCGGAAGTACCCGAGATCGGCCAGGTGCAGTGCAAGGGCCAGCACGCGGTCGCGATGCAGCCCGCGGCGGCGCAGGTCCGCGGCGATGCGCCTGCGCATCTCGGGCAGCGCGGCCGACATCTCCAGCACCCGGTCGAACTTCTCCTCGTTGCGCTCCTCCTGCCACCGCTGGTGGTAGAGGTACTGGCGCCGGCCCGCGGCGTCGGTGCCCACCGCCTGGATGTGGCCGTTGGGGTAGGGGCAGATCCACACCTTCTTCCAGGCGGGCGGGATGACCAGATCCTTGATGCGCTGCAGGGTCTTCTCGTCGGTGACCGGGCTGCCGTCGGGATGTTCGTAGGAGAACCCGCGGCCGCGACGCACCCGGCACAGGCCGGGGCCGCTGACGACGCTACGGCGTAGACGCATGTTTGGCCCCCGAGTGCAGGGGGGTACTGAACCCCCACCATGGAGAAGTCTTACTTTGTCGCGCCGTCAAAACGCCGCTCGTCACAGCCGTGTTCACCGTTCGGTCGGTCGCGTGCGGGGTGGGGCCTTCTCCATGACGGGGTAAATACCCGCGCTGGCGTGCGGCACACGTCATCGTCCGCGGGTAGGCGGAGTACTCGTGGTTAGGTGGGATCCGACCTGGGGTAATCTCGCTTCGACATTGCCGGGAGGTCAAATGGCCGACGTTGCCAGAACTACTGCCAACAAGAACAATGGGCACGGGCACGGCGCGCGGTCGGTGGAACTCCGGGTCGCCGCCGAACTCGAGAACCTAGCGGTTCTGCGCACCCTGGTCGCCGCCGTGGCGACCTTCGAGGACCTGGACTTCGACGCCGTCGCCGACCTGCGCCTAGCGGTCGACGAAGCGTGTACGAGGCTGATCCGGTCCGCGGTGCCCAACTCCACGCTGCTGCTCGTCATCGACCCGCGCGAGGACGCGGTCGTCATCGACGCGTCCACGACCTGCAAGAGTTCCGACATCCTGGCGCCGGGAAGCTTCAGCTGGCACGTGCTGAGCTCACTGACCGACGAAGTGAATACCTTCGAGAATGGGCAGGGACCCGAGAACGCTCAGGTGTTCGGGATCTCCATGACGACGAGACGAGCGACGCTGCAGTGACGCCGTCGACGTCACAGGGTTCGTCGTCGCGCTCGAACTCTGAGTACGCGGATGTCGCCGACATGTTCCGCGAGCTGAAGAACGTGCCGGAGGACTCGCCGAAATTCCAGCGCCAGCGTGACCGCATCGTCGAGCGCTGCCTACCGTTGGCCGACCACATCGCGCGTCGCTTCGACGGCCGCGGCGAACCGCGCGAGGACCTCGTCCAGGTGGCCCGCGTCGGACTGGTGAACGCGGTGATCCGCTTCGACGTCGAAGCCGGCTCGGACTTCGTCTCGTTCGCGGTGCCCACCATCATGGGCGAGGTCCGGCGGCACTTCCGCGACAACAGCTGGTCGGTGAAGGTGCCGCGGCGGCTCAAAGAACTCCACCTGCGCCTCGGCGCCGCCACCGCGGAGTTGTCCCAGCGGCTCGGCCGCGCCCCGACAGCGTCGGAGCTGGCCGCGGAACTGGGCATGGACCGCGATGAGGTCGTCGAGGGCCTGGTGGCAGGCAGCTCCTACAACACGCTGTCGATCGACAGCGGCGGCAGCGGAACCGAGGACGCCCCGGCGATCGCCGACACCCTGGGCGACGTCGACCTCGGCCTCGACCAGATCGAGAACCGAGAAGCGTTGCGGCCGTTGCTCGCTGCGCTGCCGGAGCGCGAACGAACGGTGCTGTTGCTGCGCTTCTTCGAGTCGCTCACCCAGACGCAGATCGCCGAGCGCGTGGGCATCTCACAGATGCACGTGTCGCGACTGCTCGCGAAGTCGCTAGCGCGACTCCGGGACCAGTTGCAGTAACGGCCGGTTGGGCTCCTCGGGAGAGAGCGCCGCAGCCAGGCTGTCGCGGATGGGCAGCGCGGCGTCCGGATCGCAGATACGCAGCAGTCGACTGACCGACGCGCTCGGCACCAACGCCCAGTCGATCTTCTCGCCCGCAGTGCGCACGTTGAGCGTGTGCAGCGCGGAAAATCCTGCGGTGCCGAAGAATTCGACGCCCGACAGATCGATCACGAGGCGCTCGAGCTCGGCGGCATTGCGCATCGCGTAGTTGACGAACTCCATGGAGTTCGCCGCGTCGATCTCACCGTGGGCGGAGACGATCGCGGTGTCGGGCGTCAGCCGACGCGTGGCGAAATGCGCCGTATGGCAATCGCGTGTTTCAACCGACTGCGCATCGGCAATGGAAAGGGGTGTGCAATGAGTAATAGACATGTGTGACTCCATCAGTGAATGTGGCATTCGTACTGTGGTTCACGTCAAAAATTGGGGCCCTGCGTATTCAAAGCCTTCGCAGCAGTGGCGGGAGTTCTGCCCTGCACGTCGATGACGTTCCAGCTCGGCTGTGAACTCAACCTGGATTGAACCCTACGCTGCTAACTGACCATGCACAATCAATATCGAGATCGTCACCGCAACCGCTGGTCAGAACACTGGAATACCTGAGAAATGGCAATTTTGTCGAAACTCGACGCCCCTGAAAGACGTCGGACATGACCCTCGCCGGTGTGCTGCTGGCCGCCGGTGCCGGCACTCGCTATGGAATGCCCAAAGTGCTTGCGGCGCAAGGCGAGTGGCTGAACACCGCGGTGAACGCGCTGCATGCGGGCGGATGCGACGACGTGGTGGTGGTGCTGGGCGCGGCATTGGTCGAGGTGCCGCCGCCGGCACGCGCTGTTTTCGCCGAGGCCTGGGCGGACGGATTGTCGGCTTCGCTGCGGGCCGGGTTGTCGGCGATCGACGCGGATTTCGCCGTGCTGCACACCGTCGACACGCCCGACGTCGGTGCCGAGGTGGTGCGCCGTGTGGTGGCCGCCGCGACCGTTTCGGAGTCGGGTCTTGCGCGGGCCCGCTACGCGCAAGCGCCCGGGCACCCGGTCGTCATCGCCCGCAGGCACTGGGCCGCTCTGCTGGAACAGGTGCACGGCGACCAGGGAGCACGCTCGTTTCTGACCGGCCGCGACGACGTCGTGTCGGTCGACTGTGCCGATCTGGCGACGGGTCGCGACATCGACGTCAGCTGACGTCAGCGGACCGTGAGGCCCAGCATCCCTGTGGCGAACCGGCGCACGGACTCCTCGGAGATCGCCGCCGCGTCGGCGTGTCCCTCGCGGAACCGTGTGCGCAGCAACGCGGCGTGCGGATCGAGCGTGATCTCGGCCAGCATCTCTCCGGTGGTCGGTTCGCAGACCGCCCAGGTGTAGGCGGTGTCGGAGGCCCACTGCGCGCGGCAGCGCGTGATGTAGCCCGGATCCGTCTCGCCCATGTCGGCGAGCGCGGGGCCGTCGTCGATGAGTTCGTCATCGCGCGGCGCCCGCAAATACCAAGCGCCGGCGTTGATTTCGACCGGCTCCACGCGGCGCCCTACCCGCGGCCCTCGGCTACTTGATCTCGGCGAGGACGGTGCCCTGCGTGATGGCGGCACCCGCCTCGACCGCGAGGCCGGTGATGGTGCCGTCCTTGTGCGCGGTGACGGGGTTCTCCATCTTCATCGCCTCGAGCACCACGACGAGGTCACCCGCGGAGACCTCCTGGCCCTCTTCGACGGCGACCTTGACCACGGTGCCCTGCATCGGCGCGGTCACCGCATCACCGGAGGCGGCCGCTCCGCCGCCGCCACCACGCTTGCGGGCCTTGGGCTTCTTGCGGACGACGCTGCCGTTGGCCGCCGGAGCGCCACCGCCACCGAGCGCCAGATCGCCGGGCAGCGACACCTCGAGCCGGCGCCCGCCGACCTCGACGACCACGGTCTGCCGCGGGACGGTGTCCTCTTCCTCGATCGGATCGCCACCGGTGAACGGCTCGACGGTGTTGTCCCACTCGGTTTCGATCCAGCGGGTGTGCACGGTGAATCCGTTGTCGTCGCCGATGAACGCGGGGTCGGACACGACGGCGCGATGGAACGGGATCACGGTGGCCAGGCCCTCGACGGTGAACTCGTCGAGCGCACGACGGGACCGCTCCAGGGCCTCCTGGCGGGTGGCGCCGGAGACGATCAGCTTGGCCAGCATCGAGTCGAACTGGCCGCCGATGACCGAACCGGTCTCCACCCCGGAGTCCAGCCGCACGCCCGGGCCGGTCGGCGGCACGAACTTGGTGACGGGGCCGGGAGCGGGCAGGAAGCCGCGGCCGGCGTCCTCGCCGTTGATGCGGAACTCGATCGAGTGGCCGCGCGGCGTCGGATCCTCGGTGATGTCGAGCGGCTCGCCGTTGGCGATACGGAACTGCTGGCGCACCAGGTCGATGCCCGAGGTCTCCTCTGTCACCGGATGCTCGACCTGCAGGCGGGTGTTGACCTCGAGGAACGAGATCAGCCCGTCCTGGCCGACGAGGTACTCGACGGTGCCCGCGCCGTAGTAACCGGCCTCCTTGCAGATGCGCTTGGCCGACTCGTGGATCTCCTTGCGCTGGGCGTCGGTCAGGAACGGGGCGGGGGCCTCCTCGACCAGCTTCTGGAACCGGCGCTGCAGCGAGCAGTCACGGGTGCCCGCCACCACGACGTTGCCGTGCTGGTCGGCGATCACCTGCGCCTCGACGTGGCGGGGCTTGTCCAGATAGCGCTCGACGAAGCACTCGCCGCGGCCGAACGCCGCGACCGCCTCGCGCACCGCCGACTCGTAGAGCTCGGGGATCTCCTCGATGGTGCGGGCGACCTTCATGCCGCGGCCGCCGCCGCCGAACGCCGCCTTGATCGCGATCGGCACGCCGTACTCCTTGGCGAACGCGACGACCTCGTCGGCGTCTTTGACAGGGTCGGAGGTGCCGGGCACCAGCGGCGCCTGCGCGCGGGCGGCAATGTGGCGGGCGGTCACCTTGTCGCCGAGGTCGCGGATCGACTGCGGGCTGGGCCCGATCCAGATCAGGCCGGCGTCGATGACCGCCTGCGCGAAGTCGGCGTTCTCGGAGAGGAACCCGTAGCCCGGGTGGATCGCGTTGGCTCCGGACTTCTCGGCCGCGTCGAGCAGCTTCTCGAACACCAGATACGACTCGGCCGACGTCTGGCCACCGAGCGCGAACGCCTCGTCGGCGAGCCGTACGTGAGGAGCGTCCGCGTCAGGTTCGGCGTACACCGCCACGCTCTGCAGCCCCGCGTCCTTGGCGGCCCTGATCACCCGGACCGCGATCTCCCCGCGGTTGGCGACCAGCACCTTGGAGATCTTCGAGCTGGCGTGACTGGGCACTGCGCCTCCTGGTGGCATGTCTAAGAAACGTCTTTAGGAATGTAACTGGGGGAAGTTTATGCGTCGTCGCCGAGGTCCCCGTGAGCCGGTCCCTTACCCGTCGGTAACCGACGGAACGCCCTCAGCGAAGCCGCTTCTTGATGCGGGCCAGCATCGCCGACATCCCACGCAACCGCAGCGGGCTGATCAGCGCCGCGAGCCCAAGCTCGGAGTAGAAGTCGTCCGGCACGGCGAGGATCTCGTCGGCGGGGTGGTCGTCGAGCCCTGCCGCCAGGATCGCGGCGAACCCGCGCGTCGTGGGGGCTTCGGCGGGTGCGCTGAAGTACAGCCGGACGTGGTCGCGGTCGTCTGCGTCGACGTGCAGGAACAGCGGCGACTGGCACTCGGGAACCGGTTCCATCGCCGCCTCCTCGAGGTCGGCGGGCAGCGGCGGCAGCTCATTGGCGAACTCCAGGAGCAGTTGCAGCTTGTCCTGGCCCTGCATCTCCTTGAAGTCCGACACCACCTCGGCCAGCGCGGCCGGCATGCTCATGGCGCTTCGCCCGGATCTTCCCCTGCGACCACGGGAACCCGCACGGCGTTGCCCCATTCGGTCCACGAGCCGTCGTAATTGCGGACTCCGGGCAGGCCCAGCAGGTGCGTCAGCACGAACCAGGTGTGGCTCGAGCGTTCACCGATGCGGCAGTAGACGATCGTCTTGTCGTCGGGGGTCAGGAAGCCGTACAGGTCCTCGAGCTCGGCACGGCTGCGGAACCGGCCGCTGTCGTCGGCGGCCTTCGCCCACGGGATGGAGCGTGCGGTGGGGATGTGGCCGCCCCGCAGCGCGCCCTCCTCGGGATAGTCGGGCATGTGGGTGCGCTCGCCGGTGTACTCCTGCGGTGAGCGGACGTCGATCAGGGGCGCCTGGCCGAGCACGTCGAGCACGTCTTCCTTGAACGCACGAATGGGTGCGTCGTCGCGCTCGACGACGGGGTAGCCGGTGCTGGTCTTGGTCGGCACGTCCAGCGTGGTCTCGCGGCCGTCGGAGATCCACAGGTCGCGGCCTCCGTTGAGGAGGCGGACGTCCGGGTGGCCGAACAGTGTGAACACCCACAGGGCATACGCGGCCCACCAGTTGCTCTTGTCGCCGTAGATCACGACGGTGTCGTCGCGGGAGATGCCCTTGCGGTTCATCAGCTCGGCGAACTGTTCACCGGTGATGTAGTCGCGCACGTGGGGATCGTTGAGGTCGGTGTGCCAGTCGATCTTGACCGCACCGGGGATGTGGCCGGTGTCGTAGAGCAGCACGTCCTCGTCGGACTCGACGATGGCGAGCCCCGGTCTGCCCAGGTTCGCCGACAACCAGTCGGCGGTCACCAGGCGTTCGGGGTGGGCATACGACTGCAGGGCGGGGTCTGGATCGGCAGGTAGAGGCACAAACCCGAGCCTACCGAGGCACGCGTATCCCGTGGGATCAGGTGACCGGGTTGTCGCGCCAGAGGTCGGCCAGCGACAGTCCGGCCCGCTCGAACATGCCGCGGACCAGCGGTAGGCCGATGCCGATCACCGACGAGGGGTCGCCCTCGACGCCGTCGACGAACCAGCCGCCCAAACCGTCGAGGGTGAAGCCGCCGGCCACCGCGGTCGGCTCCCCGCTGGCGACGTAAGCCTCGAGATCGACGTCTGACGGTGTCGCGAAGTGCACCGTGGTGGAGGTGGCCTCGGCCAGTCGGCAAGCAATCTCGTTGTCGCGCAGCCGAATCACGCAGTGTCCGGTGTACAGCCGGCCGGAGTTGCCCGCCATCTGGCGCCAGTCGGCCAGCGCCGTCTCGGGCGAGGCCGGCTTGCCGACCAACGCGCCGTCGCGCAGCAGCATGGAGTCGCACCCGATCACGACGCAGTCCGTGCCGACGGCGGGATCGAGGTCGGCGACGACGGCGTCGGCCTTGGCCGTCGCGAGCGCGACCGTCACCTCCGCAGGCGTCGCCGCCGGGCCGAGGTCGGCGATGACGGCGTCCTCGTCGACCCCGGAGACCACGATCAGCGGATCGATTCCGGCTTGCCGCAACACTTTTCGGCGGCCGGAGGAGGCCGAACCGAGGACGACGCGCGTCATCGACGACGCATGTGTGTCCGTTCCACGAGCGTCACCCGCTGCCAGCTGAACGGCGTGTACCGCAGCCGGTTGACGGGATGACCCCAGAGGTTCTCCTCCTGCTCGCGCGGCTCGGCCGGTGCGCTCGACGCGGCGGCGAGCACCGCGATCAGCGCGGCGAGCTCGTCCTGGGTCGGTTCACCCTTGACGACCTGGATATGCGCCTCGTGATCCTGCTGAGTGGCGATCTGCTCGTCGGTCACCGTCACGTCGGCCTCCCCGTCGCTCGCCGGATCGTTCGCCCCGCTCACAGGGGGATGTTCCCGTGTTTCTTGGGCGGAACCTGCGTGATCTTGCGCTCCAACAGCCGCAGCGCGTTCGCGACGTAGCCGCGCGTGTGCGACGGCGGGATGACCGCGTCGACGTAACCGCGTTCGGCCGCGATGTACGGATTGACCAGCGTGTCCTCGTACTCCTGCTGCAGCTCCAGGCGCAGCGAGTCGACGTCCTCGCCGTTCTTGGCGGCTTCCTTGAGCTTCGAGCGGTACACGAACCCGACGGCGCCCGAAGCGCCCATCACGGCGATCTGCGCGGTCGGCCAGGCGACGTTGACGTCGGCACCCATCTCCTTGGACCCCATGACGCAGTAGGCGCCGCCGTAGGCCTTGCGGGTGATCACGGTGATCTTGGCGACCGTCGCCTCGCCGTAGGCGTAGAGCAGCTTGGCGCCGCGCCGGATGATGCCGTTGTACTCCTGGCCGGTACCGGGCAGGAAGCCGGGCACGTCGACAAGCATCACGATCGGGACGTTGAAGCAGTCGCAGGTCCGGATGAAGCGGGCGGCCTTCTCCGAGGCGTTGATGTCCAGGCAGCCGGCGAACTGGGTCGGCTGGTTGGCGACGATGCCGACGGGGCGGCCCTCGATGCGGCCGAACCCGACGATGATGTTCTGCGCGTAACCGGCCTGCACCTCGAGGAACTCGTCCTCGTCGAGGATGCGGGTGATGACCTCGTGCATGTCGTAGGGCTGGTTCGGCGAATCCGGAATCAGCGTGTCGAGTTCGAGGTCCTCGTCGGTGAGGTTGTCCTCGATCGGGCCCTCGGGCACCGCCTCCGGATAGCGCGGCGGATCGGCGTAGTTATTGCTCGGCAGGTACGACAGCAGCTCGCGCACGTAGTCGAACGCGTCCTGCTCGCCGGAGGCCACGTAGTGCGCCAGACCCGACTTCGCCATGTGGGTGTGCGCGCCGCCGAGTTCCTCCATCGTCACCTCTTCACCGGTGACGGTCTTGATGACGTCCGGCCCGGTGATGAACATCTGGCTGGTCTGGTCGACCATGATCACGAAGTCGGTCAGCGCGGGGGAGTAGACGTGCCCACCGGCCGCGGCGCCCATGATCAGCGAGATCTGCGGGATGACGCCGGAGGCCAGGATGTTGTTGTGGAAGATGTTGCTGTACAAGCCGAGTGAGACGACACCCTCTTGAATGCGGGCGCCTGCGCCGTCGTTGATGCCGATCAGCGGCCTGCCGGTCTTGATGGCCAGTTCCTGGACCTTGACGATCTTCTCGCCGTACACCTCGCCGAGGCTGCCGCCGAAGACCGTCGCGTCCTGGCTGAAGATGCACACCTCGCGGCCGTCGACGGTGCCGTAGCCGGTCACCACGCCGTCGCCGAGGGGACGGTTGGCCTCCATGCCGAAGTTGGTGCTGCGGTGGCGAGCCAGCGCGTCCAGTTCGACGAACGAGCCCTCGTCGAGCAGTGCCAGGATGCGCTCGCGAGCGGTGAGCTTGCCCTTGGCGTGGGTCTTCTCGATCGCTTCCTCGCCGACCGGGTGCAAGGTCTCCTCGGTCCGCTTGCGCAGATCGGCCAGCTTGCCCGCGGTGGTGTGGATGTCGATCTCGTGTTCGCCTGACGGCTCGACCGACGGCTTTTGAACGGAGGTCATGGTGGTCGATGCTAACGAACGGCCGCCGCGCGACCGACGGCGCGTCCTTAAGGTCTCCTTAAGGCTCGACAACTGACAGACGGGAGTGCGACGCGATGACCGCACAACAGGTTCCACTCGACGTCGCAACGCTGCGCGAGCAGGTCGGCAGCGGTTCGAAGACGTGGCGGCGCATCGATGTGGTGGACGAGACCGGATCGACCAACGCCGACCTGACCGCGCGCGCCGCGCGAGGCGAGGACATCGACGGCGCCGTGTTGATCGCCGAGAACCAGACCGCCGGCCGAGGCAGGCGGGGCCGCAGCTGGTCGGCGGCGCCGTTCGCGCAGATCACGATGTCGGTGGGGATCGACGCCACCGCGGTGCCCAGCTCGGCGTGGGGTTGGCTGCCGCTGGCGACCGGCGTGGCCGTCGTCGACGCGGTGGCCGACACGGGCGTCGCTGCGGGCCTGAAGTGGCCCAACGACGTCCTCGCCGGCGAGGGCAAGCTGGCCGGCATCCTGGCCGAAGTGGCGGCCGGACAGCGGGCCGTGGTGATCGGCGTCGGGCTCAACGTCTCGCTGCGCGCCGAGGATGTCGCCGTCGAGGGGGCGGTCTCGCTGGTCGATCTCGGTGTCCCCGCACCCGACCGGCAGCGCCTGGTCGTTCGGCTGCTGCACGAACTGGGCAACCGCCTCGAATCGTGGCGTCGCGCCGGAGGCGCGGACGCCGGGCTGGCGGCCGACTATCGCGCCCGGAGCCTGACGCTGGGGCGGCGCGTCCGCGCGCTGCTGCCCGGCGAGCAGGAGATCGTCGGTGTGGCCCGTGACGTCGACGACCAGGGCAGGCTCGTCATCGAGGCCGACGGTCGGCCGGTGACGGTTTCGGCGGGCGACATCGTGCATCTGCGTCCCGACCAGTGATTTCGTCCTAAAGTCATCGCATGGGTTACCCGGACAACGTGCTCGCGTCCGACGAGCAGGTGGTGCTGCACCGCCATCCGCACTGGAAGCGGCTCATCGGGCCGGTCCTGATCCTGCTCGTTGTCACGGCGTTGGCCGCGTTCGGCGGCGGCTACGTCAACAGCACCGGCTGGGACCAGACCGCCCGCAACGTCGTGCTGATCGTGATCGCCGCGATCTGGCTGATCATCGTCGGATGGCTGACGCTGTGGCCGTTCCTGAACTGGTGGACCACGCACTTCGTGATCACCGATCGTCGCGTCATGTTCCGCCACGGCGTGTTGACCCGGTCGGGTATCGACATCCCGCTGGCCCGGATCAACAGCGTCGAGTTCCGGCACGCGCTGCTGGACCGCATCTTGCGGACCGGCACGTTGATCATCGAGTCAGCGGCGCAGGACCCGCTCGAGTTCCACGACATCCCGCGAGTGGAGCACGTCCACTCGCTGCTGTATCACGAGGTCTTCGACACCCTGGGCTCGGAGGAGTCGCCCAGCTGAGTCACCTTGCCGGCGTGTCGGCCGGGCCGGCGCAGCGGCGTGACGTTGCCCTCGCCGTCGACGTGATCGACGTGCTCGTGGTGGTCCTCCATGAGCTCGGCGAGCCCGCCCGCGGTGAGCGACTCGACCGCCTTGTCGGGGTTGCGGCCGAACTCGTCGGGGAACACCCATCGCCGGAACGCCCAGAACCGGAACGCCATCTGCAGCAGGTTGCCGATGATGTAGGCGGCGATGAAGTCGGCGATGTTCTCGACGGTCAGGCTGACCTCGGGCACCCGCAGCATCAGCACGTAGCTGGAGAACCACAGCGGGGCCATGCTCAACAGCACGCCGACGCCGGAGAAGCCGAAGAACAGCAGCGCCTCGTGATGACGCTCGCGGCCGCCGCGGTCGCGGAAGCTCCACTCGCGGTTGAGGATGTAGGACGCGATCACCGCGACAATGCCCGCGATGATCTTCGCCGTGACCGGCTTGGGCTCGAGCACCGTGAGCTTGAGCGTGTAGAAGACGGACGTGTCGATGATGAACGTCGTCGCGCCGACTATCGCGAACTTGATGAGCTCGTGATGCCGCTCGAAGTACGGCCGTACCGGTTTCGGCAGCCGCGCGATCGTCGCATCGGTAAAGGACACAACAGGGCAGTGTACGTAAATCCGGCAGCCTACGTGTACCCATGCAGGTCGCGGTGGGTACGCGGGGGCCGACCCGGACCGGTCGTCATGACACCATGTGGACGTGTCGCAGAACCCCAAAGGACCCCCGGTGGTCGCCATGGTCGGCGGTGGTCAGCTGGCCCGGATGACCCATCAGGCCGCGATCGCGCTCGGCCAGACGCTGCGTGTGCTCGCGGTCGATGCCGGTGACCCGGCCGCGCAGGTCAGCCCCGATGTGGTGCTGGGCACACACACCGATCTCGACGCGCTGCGCCGCGTCGCCGCCGGCGCCGATGCGCTGACTTTCGACCACGAACACGTGCCGACCGAGCTGTTGGAGAAGCTGCTCGCCGAGGGCGTCAACGTGGCACCGCCGCCGTCGGCGCTGGTGCACGCCCAGGACAAGCTGGTCATGCGCCGCAGGCTGGAGGCGCTCGGCGCGCCGGTGCCGCGGTTCGCGGCGGTCGAGGAGCTGGCCGACGTCGACGCATTCGCCGAGCGGGTCGGCGGCCCCGTGGTCGTCAAGACCGTGCGCGGCGGCTACGACGGGCGCGGAGTCACGCTGGCCGCAGACGTCGCCGAGGCGTGCGACGCCGCGCAGCGGTATCTGGACGGCGGGGCGCAGGTCCTGGTCGAGGAGAAGGTCGCGATGCGGCGCGAACTGGCCGCCCTGGTGGCGCGTTCGCCGTTCGGGCAGGGCGCCGCGTGGCCGGTGGTGGAGACCGTGCAGCGCGACGGCATCTGCGTCGAGGTGATCGCACCCGCGCCGGGCCTGGACGACGAATTGCGTGCGGCGGCAGGCCAATTGGGACTGAAGCTGGCTTCTGAGCTCGGCGTCGTCGGCGTGTTGGCCGTCGAGTTGTTCGAAACCGTCGACGGCGCGCTGCTGGTCAACGAGCTCGCGATGCGACCGCACAACTCGGGGCACTGGACCATGGACGGTGCGTACACCGGCCAGTTCGAACAGCACCTGCGCGCGGTGCTCGACTATCCGCTCGGCGACACCGCGCCGATCGCTCCGGTCACCGTCATGGCCAATGTCCTTGGCGCGCAAGAAGCCCCGGCGATGACGATGGACGAGAGGCTGCACCACCTGTTCGCGCGGATGCCCGACGCCAAGGTCCATCTGTACGGGAAGGCCGAGCGGGCTGGCCGAAAGATCGGCCACGTGAACGTGCTCGGCGAGGCGACCGGCTCGCTGGACGACGACGCGTACGTCGCCGATGTGCGCGAGCGCGCGGTCAGGGCGGCACACTGGTTGTCGCACGCGGAATGGACGGACGGATGGGACCCACATGAGTAGCGCTCCTGCGCCGCGCGTCGGCCTGATCATGGGCAGCGACAGCGACTGGTCGGTGATGGAGGATGCCGCCCACGCGCTGGCCGAGTTCGAGGTGCCCTTCGAGGTCGGCGTCGTCTCCGCACACCGCACGCCGGTCCGCATGCTCGAATACGCCCAGAGCGCGGCCGACCGCGGCATCGAGGTGATCATCGCCGGCGCGGGCGGGGCCGCGCACCTGCCCGGCATGGTGGCTTCGGCGACTCCACTGCCCGTGATCGGCGTGCCGGTGCCGCTGGCCAAGCTCGACGGCCTGGACTCGCTGCTGTCGATCGTGCAGATGCCCGCCGGAGTCCCGGTGGCCACGGTGTCGATCGGCGGGGCCCGCAACGCGGGGTTGTTGGCGGTGCGGATCCTGGGGGCGGCCGACACCGCCCTGCGCGAGCGGATCGTGCGGTTCCAGGCCGACCTGCACGACACGGTGCTGCAGAAGGACGCGGCGCTGCGGGACCGCCTACTCGGCGAATAGGTCGACCGGGGCCCGCGAGAGTAGGGTTACCGGCGAGTAGCAAGGAGTTTTCATGACCATCGGCAACCCGTCATTCGACCTCTTTCAGCTCTCCGACGAGCACAACGAATTGCGCGCGGTGCTGCGCGACCTCTGTGAGAAGGAGATCGCCCCGCATGCCGCCGACGTCGACGAGAAGGCGCGCTACACCGACGAGGCGCTTGCGGCGCTGACCGCTTCGGGCATGGCCGCCATCCACATTCCCGAAGAGTACGGCGGTCAGGGCGGCGATTCGATCGCGGCCTGCATCGTGATCGAAGAGGTCGCCAGGGTGTGCGCGTCGTCGTCGCTGATCCCGATCTGCAACAAGCTCGGCACCATGGGGCTGCTGCTGCGCGGCAGCGAGGAACTCAAGAAGCAGGTGCTGCCCTCGATCGCCGCGGGTGAGGCCGTCGCCTCCTACGCACTCTCGGAGCGCGAGGCGGGCAGCGACGCCGCTTCGATGCGCACCAGGGCCCGCCGCGAGGGCGACGAGTGGGTGCTCAACGGCGCCAAGTGCTGGATCTCCAACGGCGGCCAGTCGACCTGGTACACGGTGATGGCGGTGACCGACCCGGACAAGAAGGCCAACGGCATCTCGGCGTTCATCGTCCACAAGGACGACCCCGGCTTCTCCATCGGCGCCAAGGAGAAGAAGATGGGTATCAAGGGATCGCCCACCACCGAGTTGTACTTCGAGGACTGCCGGATTCCGGCCGACCGGATCATCGGCGACGAGGGCACCGGATTCAAGACCGCGCTGGCCACCCTGGACCACACCCGCCCGACGATCGGTGCGCAGGCGGTCGGCATCGCGCAGGGCGCACTCGACGCCTCGATCGCATATGTCAAGGAGCGCAAGCAGTTCGGCAAGCCGATCGGCGACTTCCAGGCCGTGCAGTTCATGCTCGCCGACATGGCGATGAAGATCGAGGCCGCCCGGTTGACCGTGTATTCCGCGGCCGCTCGCGCCGAACGCGGCGAGCCCGACCTCGGGTTCATCTCCTCGGCGTCGAAGTGTTTTGCCTCCGACGTCGCGATGGAGGTGACCACTAACGCAGTGCAGTTGTTCGGCGGCTACGGCTACACCACCGACTTCCCCGTCGAGCGGTACATGCGCGACGCCAAGATCACCCAGATCTACGAGGGCACCAACCAGATTCAGCGCGTGGTGATGTCGCGCGCCCTGCTGAAGTAGCCTCTCCGCTTCTTCTGCTCGCCGGGGTTCAGGTGTACTCGATGAACGTGGCCATGCCCGCCTCAAGGTGATACGTGTTGTGGCAGTGGGTGATCCACCGTCCGGGGTTGTCGGTGTCGAAGTCGATCTCGACGGTGCGCAGCGGTGCGACGAGCACCGTGTCTTTGCGGGCCAGCGGCCCACCGGGCCCCATCACTTGGAACGTGTGCCCGTGTAAGTGCATGGGGTGAAACATCTTCGACTCGTTGACGTATCGGATGCGCACGCGTTGGTCGCGCGTCACCGCGTATCCGTCGCGGGGCGGATCGTAGCGGCGTCCGTTGATCGTCCACGTGTAGCCGTCCACCGGACCGGCGAGCCGCATGTCGATGACCTGCTGTGGGGCGCCGGCGGGCAGGTTCACCTCCGGTGCGGCCGCCAGCGTCGCGGTGTCGAGCGGAGGACGCCTGCGCAGCGTCACGACGTAGTCCTCGATGCCTGCGGGGCCGGCCTTCTTGTCGACGCGCATGTTGAGCCGGGCGTACCCGTCCTTGCGATACGCCGCGGCGACGACGGGAGCCGACGCCTGCAGCGTGACGATCGCGTCGGCCCGTTCACCCATTCCGAGGATGACCGAATCGACCTGCCTGGGCTCGACCGGGAACCCGTCGGTGGCGATGACCCGCAGCGGGTGGCCGGGCACGCCGACCTGGAAGGCGGTGTCCGACCCGGCGTTGATGATCCGCAGCCGGATACGTTGTCCGGCATGGTAATCGACCACTTGCGAGTCGGCGGTCACCCGGCCGTTGACGAGGTAGTAGGGGTAGGTGACATCGCCGCCGTCGTCGCCGAGCGGTGTGGCCGAGGTGATGCCGGCGTCCGGGACGTTCGGCATCGGCGCCATGCCTGCCCTGTTCAGGTCGGCCAGCACCTGGTCGGGTGTGCGCCCGGTGCCGTCGACCCAGTCGTCGAGCACGATGACGAGTTCATCGTCGTAGTCGGCGCCGTCGGCGGGATCCTCGATGATCAGTGGACCGTAGAGGCCGCGGTCGAGTTGGGTGCCCTCGTGGGAGTGATACCAGTAGGTCCCGGCGTCGGGTACGACGAAGTCGTAGGTGAACGACTCGCCCGCGGGCACGGCTGGCTGCGTCAGCACGGGCACGCCGTCCATCGGGTTGGGTATCGCGAGGCCGTGCCAGTGGATGGTGGTCGGTGCGGACAGTTTGTTGTTCAGCTGCGCGCGCATCCTCTCGCCCTTGCGGATTCGGATCTCCGGCCCGGGCACCCCGTCGGCATACGCCCACGTGCGAACCGCGACCCCACCGAGATCGACGTCCACTTCCGCGGGGGTGAACGTGATGTCGAACCCGGCGCCACGGTCGGCAGGCGCCGGGTTCGAACGCGAGGAACACGCGCCCACGACGCCTGCCGCCACGCCCGCCGACAGCACGAGGAAACCGCGCCGGTCGATCACGCTCCTCAGCGTGGCACCGCGACCCCGCGAGCAGACGCAAAACTGCCTCATTTCGCCAAGAAATGGGCGTTTTTGCGTCTGCTGGCCGGAGAACGCGCGACGGTCAGCCCTTGGTGACCTTCTCCGTCGCCCTGCGCCGATCGGCCAGCGCGGGGTCGCGGTGCCACGCTGAGGAGCGTGATCGACCGGCGCGGTTTCCTCGTGCTGTCGGCGGGCGTGGCGGCA
>NZ_LZJE01000358.1:0-30510 GCF_001666865.1 Mycobacterium sp. E136 | reverse complement strand
GGCCGCGTTCAGCGCAACCGAGAGCTTGCCGCCTACGTGGGCAGCGAAGATCTCCTCATCGCTGAGGACGATATTGGATCCGTTCAAAGGAAGGTCTCTCACCGCTTGCGACACGGCGCCCAGGTTAACGACGAACTGGTAGGTAACCTAATCGCCCGCTCGCCTCAGATCAGGCCGAGGTCCGTGACCGCCTTGCGCTCGTCGGCGAGCTCGGCCGTCGACTTGTCGATGCGGCTGCGCGAGAAGTCGTCGATGTCCAGGCCCTGCACGATCGACCAGTTGCCGTCTTTCGTCGTCACCGGGAACGACGAGATCAGGCCCTCCGGGACCCCATAGGAACCGTCGGAGACCACCGCCATCGACGCCCAGTCGTCGGCGGGGGTGCCCAGCAGCCAGTCGCGGGCCGCGTCGACGGTCGCCGAGGCGGCCGACGCGGCCGAGGAGGCGCCGCGGGCGTCGATGATCGCCGCGCCGCGCTTGGCGACGGTCGGGATGAAGTCGTTCTCGATCCAGTCCTGGTCGTTGACGGCCTCGGCGGCGTTCTTGCCGCCGACCTCGGCGTGGAAGATGTCGGGGTACTGAGTGGCCGAGTGGTTGCCCCAGATCGTCATCTTCTTGATGTCGGTGACCTTGGCGCCGGTCTTGCGGGCCAGCTGGCTGATGGCGCGGTTGTGATCCAGGCGGGTCAGCGCAGAGAACCGCTCCTTGGGGATGTCGGGGGCGTTGGTCATCGCGATCAGCGCGTTGGTGTTGGCCGGGTTACCGGTCACCCCGATGCGCACGTCGTCGGCAGCGACCGAGTTGAGCGCCTTGCCCTGGGCGGTGAAGATCGCGCCGTTGGCCTCGAGCAGGTCGCTGCGCTCCATGCCCGGGCCGCGGGGGCGGGCGCCGACGAGCAGCGCCAGGTTCGCCCCGTCGAAGATCTTGTTCGCATCGGAGCCGATCTCCACGCCCGCCAGGAGCGGGAACGCGCAGTCGTCGAGTTCCATCACCACACCCTCGAGCGCCTTGAGCGCGGGCTCGATCTCGAGCAGCCGGAGCTCGATCGGCCGGTCGGGGCCGAGCAGCGATCCGCTCGCGAGGCGGAACAGCAGGCTGTAGCCGATCTGGCCGGCGGCACCGGTGACTGCGACCTTGAGGGGAGTTGTGCTCACGTCAGATGCTCCTTGCACAGATGTACGTTGCCCGCGCCGCGGGCGGATTGCGGTCGGGAACGAAACTAGCAGGCAGCCGACCGGCCCAGCCGCGTAGCATCGACCACGGCCGACAACGTCCTGGGGAGAGGGACCCGATGCCGTCGTTTCGTGCGTTACCTCGTACCCGGACGAAGGCGGGGGCCGGGGCCGACGGTGCCGATCAGGCACCGATCGAGAACGCGACCGTCGACTGCGGCATCTACTGTTCGGGCACCCGGCAGGCCGGCACACTCGGACCCGCTGAGGCACTGGACAAGGTGCGCGAGCTGCAGCGCGAAGACAAGAACGCGTTCGTCTGGATCGGCTTGCACGAGCCCGACGACGAGCAGATGCAGTCGGTCGCCGATGTGTTCGGGTTGCACTCGCTGGCCGTCGAGGACGCCGTGCATGCGCACCAACGCCCGAAGCTCGAACGCTACGACGACACCTTGTTCCTGGTGCTCAAGACGGTCAACTACGTCGAGCACGAATCGATGGCCAAGGCGCGCGAGATCGTGGAGACCGGCGAGATCATGATCTTCGTCGGCGAAACGTTCGTGGTGACCGTGCGGCACGGCGACCACACCGGCCTGGCGGGCGTGCGCAAAGACCTGGAGTCCTCCCCCGGTTCGCTCGAACTCGGCCCGTACTCCGTCATGCATGCGATCGCCGACCACGTCGTCGACAGCTATCTCGACGTCACCTCGCTCGTCGAGGCCGACATCGACGCGATGGAAGAGGATGTCTTCTCGCCGAACCGGCCGACCAACATCGGCAGCATCTACCTGCTCAAGCGGGAGGTCGTCGAATTGCGCCGGGCCGTCTACCCGCTCACGTTGGCGCTGCAGCGGATCCTCTCCGATCACAACGACCTGATCTCGGTCGAGATCCGGCGGTACATGGGCGACGTGTTCGATCACAACACCCAGGCCTCCGACCGCATCGCCGGCTTCGACGAGATGCTCACGTCGCTGGTGCAGGCCGCTCTCGGCAATGTCGCGATGCAGCAGAACACCGACATGCGCAAGATCTCGGCGTGGGTCGCCATCGCCGCGGTTCCGACCGCGATCGCGGGTATCTACGGCATGAACTTCGAACACATGCCGGAGCTGGCGTGGTCGTGGGGGTATCCCGCGGCGCTGCTGTTGATGGCGACGGTGTGCACGCTGCTGTACCGCACGTTCCGCCGCAACAACTGGCTCTAGCTCGGTTTGGCCGCCGGGCGTGCGGGATCGAGCACGTCGACACCGTCCTGCTGCCACGCCTCGCGCATCGCGTCGGCGCCCTTGAGCCGCACCCACGCCGCCTCGGTGGCGGTGATCGGCGTGGCGGCCAACACCTTCACCGGCTCCAGCGGCGCGGTCAGCGCGACGTCGTCGATCATGCTGTCGCTCAACAGGAAAGCCGTGAACGGTGAGGATTCCCACAGCGGGGTCTCGAGGTCGATCAACGCGTCGGGCGCCAGGACCAGCCCCTCCACCGCGGGCGCGGCCGCCACGATCGCGATCGCCCGGTGCAACCCCCGCGGCGACGGTCCGCGCAGCGCGACCGTCACCTCCGCACGCGGACCGTGCAGCGCGTCGGTCACCATCTCGGTGGGGTCGAACATCGGATGGCGCGAACAGCCAAGCGACACATAGTGAACGACGCCGTCGGGGTCGGGGCCGAAGCGCAGCACGTCGATGGTCTCGGCGCCCAGGAACGTGACGTTGGCTTCGTCGGGTTCGGCGTCGATGCCCTGACGCGCGAAGTGCTCGAGCAGGTGGGCGCGAACCGTCGCGGGAACGTCGATCACTCGGTCGGCGAAGCGGGTGAGTCGGTGTCGGGCAGGCTGAGGTTCTTGCCCGACTCGGGATCGAACACCACCAGCTTCGAGGTGTCGAAGGCCAACTGGATCGTGTCGCCTTGGCGGGCCGTCGAGTCGACGGAAACCCTTGCCACGAACTCGTTTTCGCCGACGCCCGATTCCGCGGCCAGCTCGGCCAGCTGCGCCGACCGTGCGCCGGCGCCCTCGGTCTTGAAGTGGAGGTACTTGTCCGCGCCCAGCGACTCCACCATGTCGACCGTGACGTCGAAGGTCAGGGCGCGGATCCGCGCGTACCCGTCGAGCACCGCGGCGTCCTCGAAGTGTTCGGGCCGGATGCCGACGATCACGTTGGTCGGCGCGCTGCGGCGGGCCAGCAGGTCGTGGTTTTCCTGCGTGAGGGTGACTTCGCCGAACGGCAGCCGCACGCCGACGTCGGTGATCGTCGCGGGGAAGAAGTTCATCGCGGGCGAACCGATGAACCCGGCGACGAACAGGTTCGCGGGCCGGTTGTAGAGGTCCTCGGGAGTTCCGATCTGCTGGGCCACCCCGGCGAGCAACACCACGACGCGGTCGCCCAATGTCATCGCCTCGGTCTGGTCATGCGTGACGTAGACGGTGGTGGTGCCCAAGCGGTCCTGTAGGCGGGCGATCTCGGCACGCATCTGCACGCGCAGCTTCGCGTCGAGGTTCGACAGCGGCTCGTCCATCAGGAACGCCTTGGGATCGCGCACGATCGCGCGGCCCATCGCGACGCGCTGGCGCTGACCGCCGGAGAGCTGTCCGGGCTTGCGGTCCAAAAGCTCGCTCAGGTCGAGAATTTTCGCGGCCTCGTCGACCTTGCGGGCGATCTCGTCCTTCTTCAGCTTGGCCAGCGTGAGCGGGAACGCGATGTTCTGCCGGACGGTCATGTGCGGATACAAGGCGTAAGACTGGAACACCATCGCTATGTCGCGGTCCTTGGGCGCCTTCTCGTTGACGCGCTCCCCGCCGATGCGCAGTTCACCCGAGGTGATGTCCTCGAGCCCCGCGATCATGTTGAGCGTGGTCGACTTTCCGCATCCCGACGGACCGACGAGGATGATGAACTCGCCGTCGGCGATCGTCATCGACAACTCGTGGACGGCCGTCGCGCCGTTGGGGTAACTCTTCGTCACCCGGTCCAACACAATTTCGGCCATGGAACTACCCCTTCACCGCGCCGGATGTCAGTCCGGCGACGATCCGTCGTTGGAAGATGAGCACAAAGATGATGATCGGGATGGTGATGACCATCGCGCCCGCGGCGATCGAACCCGTCGGTTCCTCGAACTGCGAACTGCCGGTGAAGTTCGCGATCGCCACCGGCGCCGTGATCGCGCGTTGGGTGGCGGTCAGCGACAACGCCAGAAGGAGGTCGTTCCACGCGAAGATGAACACCAGGATCGCCGCGGTGACGATGCCCGGCGCCGCGAGCGGGGCGATGACCTTGCGGAACGCCTGTGCCGGTGTCGCACCGTCCATCTTCGCCGCCTTCTCCAGATCCCAGGGGATCTCCCGGAAGAACGCCGACAGCGTGTAGATCGCCAGCGGAAGCGCGAACGTGATGTAGGGGATGATCAAGCCGGGCCACGTGTCGAACAGACCGACCGCGCGCTCGATGTTGAAAAGCGGTGTGACGAGCGAGATGTGGGGGAACATCGCGATCAGCAACGCGACCCCGATCAGCAACTGCTTGCCGGGGAAGTCGAGCCGTGCCACCGCGTATGCGGCCATTCCGCCGATCACGACCGCGATGGCGGTGGTGATCAGGCCGATTCCGATCGAGTTGATCAGCGCCGAGGTGAAGATGTTGCCCTGGAAGATCGCCTTGTAGTTGTCGAAGGTGATCTCGGCGGGAATCAGCCTGCCGTCCTTGACACTTGACGTCGGCTTGAGCGAGAGCGACAGGATCCACAGCACCGGGAACAACGCGTAGATGACGACCAGCACGTTGACGACGGTCCATCCGGTCACGCGCGACGTAGGAGCCCGCTCGGTCATCAGCGACTCTCCTCGGTCGACCCCGGTGCCGCCGCACCGAAGATCTTGATGTAGATGAACGCGATGATCGCCACGCACAGGAAGATCAGCACGCTGATCGCCGAACCCAGGCCGACGTTGAACGCCTTGAACAGGTTGTCGTAACCCAGGATCGACACCGAGCCGGTGTTGTTCGCCCCTCCGGTGAGGACGTAGATGTTGTCGAAGATCCGGAACGCGTCGAGGGTGCGAAACAGCAGCGCCACCAGAATCGCCGGCTTGATCAGCGGCAGGATGACCTTGACCAGGCGCTTCCACGCTCCCGCTCCGTCGACCTGGGCGGCGTTGAGCAGATCCTGTGGCACCAGCGCCAATCCGGCCAGCAGTAGCAGCGCCATGAACGGCGTGGTCTTCCACACCTCGGCCAGCACCACGATCGCCAGCGACGGAAGCTGTTCGGTCAGAGGGGCGCTGCCCTCGGGCAGCAGGTTGGCCAGGTATCCGGTGCCGGGTGTCCATGCGTAGTACCAGCTGTACGACGCTGCCACGGTGACGATTCCGTACGGGATGAGGACCGCCGTGCGCACCACGCCCTTGCCGAAGATGGTGCGATGCATCACCAGCGCCAGCGCCATGCCGAGCACGAACTCGATGGCCACCGACACGACGGTGATGCCGAGCGTGACGAAAAGCGCTGTCCACCAGTACTGGTCGGTGAGGATCGTGACGTAGTTCGACAACCCGATGAACTCGGTGTCCTCGGGGGCCGCCATGTTGTTGCGCTGCAGGCTCAGCCACACCGCATACCCGATCGGATACGCGGTGACCGCGAGCATCAGCAGGACCGCGGGGGCAATCAGCAGGAACGCGAGCCTGCGTTCCGAGCGGATGTCGTCGCTGCCGGTCGCAGCCGGTGCGGTCGCGGCGGCGGGTGGCGCGGTCACGGGATCAGCCCCTTCCCGTCGATGGCCTTCTGCACCTGTTCGGCGAGTTCGTCGGCGGTGCGCTCCGGGTCGATGTCGGTGATCGGCGCCAGCGTGGTGGAGATGCGGGTGGAGACCGCTTGGTACTGCGGCGTGGCGGGACGCACCGCGGCGTTGGTGAGCTGTTCGCGGATGATCTCGTACTGGGGATATTTCGCCTGGAACGCCGGATCGCTGTAGAGCGATGTGCGCACCGCGGGCAGCCCACCCTCAACCGACGTGTAACGCTGGTTCTCGACGTTGCGCAGGCACCGGATCGCCTCGAACGCCTCGGCCTTGTGCCGGGTCGTCTTCGCCACGGCGAGGTTCAGGCCGCCGATGGTGACCTTCGCAGCCTCACCCGGCTTGACGCCCGGATATTGGGCGAAGCCCAGCACCTTCCTGCTCGCCTCGAACGCGGCCTCGAACTGCTCGTCGCTGGGTGAGAAACTTCCGACGTCATTGATGGCGTCGGCGAGCGCGGGATCCTTGTTGAGCGGCAGGAACGACACACCGCCCTTGATCGCGTTCTCCAGCAACGACGGCAGCACGTACGGCCAGTTCACCTCGAGCGCGGCCTTGCCCTGTTCGAGCGCCAGCCGTGCGGTGGTCTCGTCGGTCTGGGTCACCGACGGGTCCGCCCCCGGTGCGGTGGCGACGTCCTTGATGATCTGCAGCGCCTTGACGGTGGCGGCGCGATGTTCTTCGGTGTCGGTCAGGGTGACGGTTTCGCCGTTATCGGAAAGCACCTGTCCGCCCGCGCTTTCGAGCAAGGTGTTGAACCAGACCACCAGGCCTTCGTATTGCTTCCCCTGTACCGCAATCCAGCTCGGACCGCCGTCGGCGTGCAACCGGGTGGCCTCGGACACCATGGCGTCCCACGTCGGCGGCGGCTCCGACATCAGATCCGCTCGGTACCAGAGTAATTGGGTGTTGGTGGTGATCGGTGCGGCGTACAGCTTGTCCTGCCAGGTGGCGGTCTGCAGCGGGCCGGGCAGCGTGTTGTTCTTCGCGTCCGCCTCGGCTTGTCCGGCGGGATCGTCGGAAAGCGGTAGCGCCCAACCCGCCTCGGCGAACTCGGCGGTCCACACCACGTCGAGCGCCATCACGTCGAGGCTTCTGTCGTTTCCGGTCAGCCGCCGCGCGAGCTGAAGCCGTTGATCGTCGGCACCCTTCGGCAAACTGATCTGCTGGATCCGGAAGCGCCCGCCGAGCTCCTCGTTGCATCGTTTGGCCACGGCCGTGAAGGTCTGTGCCTCGTTGGCGGGGGTGTAGTAGTTGATGACGATGCCGCCGCTGTCGGATCCACACGCCGTCAGCACTGACGCCGTCGTCAGCGCAGCAACCGCCGCGGCACCCAGCCGCCGTTGGCTTCCGCGTATGGCCCCCCACGCCGGTGGGGAACTGGGGAAGCGCACCACCCGCCTCCGTCCCGCTTCGATATCGCCGTCGCAGCGGCGCCGTACGGGAATCTCCCGCGCGCAAACCGTATTGCCACAACCATGTGGTTTGCAACACTTCAGCGGCGCGCGTCGCACACCGTTACGCAATCGGGAACCTGGGCAAACTCGGCGATCCCCGCGCCGGGAACGTCAGATGGTCAAGCGCGCCAGCAGATCCCGTCCGCGTTCGGCGTTCTGCGGATCGCACAGCACGTCGTAACGACCCGCGACGAGTTGTAGCGTCGAACTGAAATCTCTTGTGCCACGCGCCATCGCATACGGTATCGCCGACGTGATGAGGCCGAAGAACACACCCGCGATCAGGCCGGTGGCGAGCGCGCCCCACGGGTTGGGGCTGAAGAAACCGAGAATCAGGCCGATGAACAGGCCCAGCCACGCACCCGTCAACACGCCTCCACCGAGCACCTTCGGCCACGTCAACCGACCGGTGACCCGCTCGACCTGCATGAGGTCCACGCCGACGATCGTTACCTGCTGTACCGGAAACTCCTGGTCCGACAGGTAGTCCACGGCACGCTGCGCCTCGGCATAGGTCGGATAGGAACCGATCGGCCAACCCTTCGGCGGTGTGGGCAGACCTGCGGGGGCACGACCCAAATTCGGGCTACCAGGCGTTGCGCCGGAATTTGCTCCAGGTTGAAACGGGCTGGTCATCGGTCTTCTTCTCCTCTGTCGCCGCGATTCGTTAAGTTGCTGCCTCATAAGGGACAACGCCGCGATGGCCGCAATCGTGCCCGACAATTGCGCTAGGTTGACAAGCATGACAAATCCCGGGGAGGACGCAGCAGAAACCGCATCATCCGAACCCCACGGAGGTGCGTCCGAGCCGACATCGTCCGGATACGAGGCGCCGTCGACCGAACAGACACAGGGCGCCCAGCCCGACCAGCCGTCGTACGGCTACCAGGCGCCGCCGGCGTACGACCCGTCATCGGGATATCCCCCGCCCCCACAGGGCGCCTATCCGCCGCCTCCGGCCTACCCTCCGCCGCCGCAGGGCGGCTATCCGCCTCCGCCGGGCGCCTACCCACCACCGCCGCCGGGGTCCTATCCGCCGCCCAACCTCGGGCAGGGATATCCACCGCCGCCGCCCTACGGTGCACCGTCGGCCTACGGTGCGCCGGGATACGGCACGCCCGGCTACGGCGGCGGTTACGGCCTGCAGCCGGACAAGACGAACGGTTTGGCCATCGGCTCGTTGGTGGCCTCGGCGGTCGGTGTCCTGTGCGGTGTCGGCTCGCTCGTCGGCATCGTGCTGGGCATCGTGGCACTCAACCAGATCAAGACCTCCGGTGAAGGCGGCCGCGGTCTAGCGATCGCCGGCATCGCCGTCGGCGCGGCCACGCTGGTGCTCAACATCATCTTCGCCATCGCCGTGATGAGCAGCTGAGCGGTGAGCGGGAGCGACCCGTACGGAGCCGAACGGCCCGACCCGTTCGCACCGGTGGACTACCCCACCGATGCGGGGTTGCCTCCGCCGCTGTATCCGCCACCGGCGCCGGGCTATCCGCCGCCCTACACGTCCGCACCCGGCCAGGGCTACTACCCGCCCACCGGCTACGGCTACGACCCGTACCGGCCCGTGAAGCCTCCCGGCACGAACGGGATGGCGATCGGCTCGCTCGTGTGCTCGCTGGTCGGCGTCTTCTGCTGCGGAGTGACGTGCATCGTCGGGGTCATCCTCGGTGTGATGGCCATGCGCGAAACCAAGCGCACCGGACAGGACGGTTTCGGAATCGCGTTGGCTGGCACCATCATCGGCGGACTGGCCGTCGCCGGGTTCCTCGTCTACATCCTGCTGTATCTGAGCCTGCTCACCACCGGGTGGCAGTGGACCTGAGCATCACTCGGGCGGACGGAACGCCTCGCCTTGACGCTGCATGCCTGCCGCGCGGCCCTTTCCGGCGATCACCAGAGCCATCTTCCTGCTCGCCTCATCGATCATCTCGTCGCCCAGCATGGCCGCGCCTCTGGCCCCGCCGGCACGCGAGGTGTGCCACTCGTAGGCCTCGAGGATCAGCTCGGCGTGGTCGTAGTCCTTCTGGCGGGGGCTGAAAATTTCGTTGCCCGCGGCGATCTGGTCCGGATGCAGCACCCACTTGCCGTCGTATCCCAGCGCCGCCGAACGGCCCGCGACGCGGCGGAAGCCTTCGACGTCGCGGATCTTCAGGTACGGGCCGTCGATCGCGAGCACGCCGTGCGCCCGCGCCGCCACGAGGATTCGCATCAACACGTGGTGGTGCGCGTCGCCGACGTCGTAGCCCTCCGGCTGTTCGCCGACTTCGAGCGTGCGCATGTTTAGGCTCGCGGCCATGTCGGCGGGGCCGAGCACCAGCGCCTGCACCCGCGGTGCGGCCGCGATCGCGTCAATGTTGGTGAGGCCCTGCGCATTCTCGATCTGCGCCTCTATGCCGATGCGGCCGACGGGCAGGCCGTGGGTGGCTTCGAGTTGACTCAGCAACAAGTCCAACGCCTGAATGTGGGTGGCGTCGCTGACCTTCGGGAGAACCACGATGTCGAGTGCCGCACCGGCAGTGGCCACCACCTCGATGATGTCGGCGTGAGTCCAGGGCGTCGTCCAGTCGTTGACGCGCACACCGCGTAGTTGGCCGGCCCAGCCCGGTTCGGCGAGCGCGGCCGCGACCCGCGTGCGGGCCTCGTCCTTGGCATCCGGTGCGACGGCGTCCTCGAGGTCGAGGAACACCTCGTCGGCGGACAGCATTTTCGCCTTCTCGACCATTTTCGCGCTGCTCCCGGGAACGGAAAGAACCGTTCGGCGGGGTCGATACCGGTTTTCCACAACCACACTCTCTACCCTTTGAGACATGGCGGCGGTCAACAGGGTCTATGCGGCCCGACTCGCGGGATTGGTGGTCTTGGGCCCCGACGGCGAGTCCATCGGCCGTGTCCGCGATGTGGTGGTCAGCATCAGCCTGGTGCGCCAGCAGCCGCGCGTGCTCGGCCTGGTCGTCGAATTGCTCACGCGGCGACGGATTTTCGTGCCGATCCTGCGGGTGACGTCGATCGAGCCCGGCGCCGTGACGCTGGCCACCGGCAGCGTGTCGCTGCGCCGATTCGCCCAGCGTCCCGGCGAGGTGCTGGTCCTCGGGCAGGTGATCGAAACCCGGGTCCGCGTCGACGATCCCGACCTGCCGGAGCTGGCCAACGTCGACGTGGTCGTCGTCGACCTCGGCATCGAGCAGACCCGCACGCGGGACTGGATGGTCACGAAGGTCGCCGTGCGCCCGCACCGGCGCCTGGGCAGGCGCGCCAACGTGCACGTGGTCGACTGGCAGAACGTCCACGGCCTCACCCCCTCCGGTCTGGCGATGCCGGATCAGGGCGTCGCGCAGCTGCTCGAGCTGTTCGAGGGCCAGCGCGCCGTGGAAGTCGCCGAAGCACTGCGAGAACTGCCGACCAAGCGCCGCTACGAGCTGGTCAACGCACTCGACGTCGAGCGACTGGCCGACGTGCTGCAGGAACTTCCCGACGACGACCAGCTCGATGTGCTCAGGCGGCTGCCCGGGGACCGGGCCGTCGACGTTCTCGAGGCGATGGACCCCGATGACGCGGCCGACCTGCTGGGGTCGATGGCCCCGACCGATGCCGAGCAGTTCCTGCGCCGGATGGATCCCGAGGATTCCGAGGACGTCCGCCGCCTGCTGGCGCACTCCCCGGACACCGCGGGCGGCCTGATGACATCCGAGCCCGTGGTGCTGGCACCGGACACCACCGTCGCCGAAGCGCTGGCCCGAGTCCGCGACCCAGACCTGACCCCCGCGCTGGCCTCGCTGGTGTTCGTCACCCGCCCCCCGACGGCCACGCCCACCGGCCACTACCTGGGCTGCGTGCACCTTCAGCGGCTGCTGCGCGAACCGCCGGCGGACCTGGTCAGCGGCATCATCGACACCGATCTGCCGAACCTGTCCCCCGATGACTCGCTGGGCGCGGTGACCCGCTACTTCGCTGCCTACAACCTGGTCTGCGGGCCCGTCGTCGACGAAGAGAACCACCTGCTGGGCGCCGTGTCGGTCGACGACGTGCTCGACCACCTGCTGCCCCACGACTGGCGCGAGACCGAGGAACCCGAACTCACCGGCGCCGAGGGCACCTCATGAGCGACCGCAGCCGGCTCGACACGCCGCTGGCCACCCGGCGGTTCTCGTTCAACGTCGACCCCGAGGCGGTCGGGAACTTCAGCGAGCGGATCGCCCGGTTCCTCGGCACCGGCCGCTATCTGGCGTGGCAGACCATCATCGTCATCGTCTGGATCGCGCTGAACCTGTTCGCGGTCGGGCTGCGCTGGGACCCGTATCCGTTCATCCTGCTCAACCTCGCGTTCTCCACCCAGGCGGCCTACGCGGCGCCGCTGATCCTGCTGGCACAGAACCGCCAGGAGAACCGGGACCGCGTGTCGCTCGACGAGGACCGCCGCCGCGCCCTGCAAACCAAGGCCGACACCGAGTACCTGGCCCGCGAACTGGCCGCCCTGCGGCTGGCGATCGGCGAGGTCGTCACCCGCGATTACCTGCGCAGGGAGCTCGACGAGATGCGGGAGATGCTCGCCGCGCTGCAGCCGCAGACGGGCGAAACCGGCGACGACGGAGACGGCCGAAGCGAGCAGGGCGAGCGCCGGAGCAGAAAACCGAGTCTGGGTAGCTAACGCATTGCTGTAACGCGGCGGTTATCTAGTAGGTATGGTGACTTGGTTCACAAGCGACTGCAGACCTAGGACGGTTGAGTGCACATAAGGGGAGGAGCCGCCCTCAAGGCCGTGCGGCGCCAAACGGGGCGTCTGCGGCGTATCCCGGGCCCTCGAGTGCAGAAATTGACATCTGCCAACGGCATGCGCGCCGGCCTCGGCGTTGCCATCATCACCCCGATCATCCTTGCCGGCAGCGTCGGCGCGTCGGCGCCGTCACCGCGCACACCCACCTCGGATGCGGCGGTGACGCCACTGGCTGCGGTCGAACCGTCACCGGGAGCGCGTTCGGGCGCGTCGGTGGTCGCGGTGGCCAAGGAGCCCATGGCCTTTCACATCGCCGCCTCGACGGCCTCCGCTCCTCCGCCCGCAGCCGTAGTGAATTCGCCTGGCACACTGGGCATTCCGGCGATGGCGCTGTCGGCGTACCGCAATGCGGAGCGCATCATGGCCTCGGCGTATCCGGGCTGCGGCATCAGCTGGAACCTGCTGGCCGGTATCGGACGCATCGAGTCGATGCACGCCAACGGCGGAGCGACCGACGCCAGCGGCACCGCCATTCGCCCCATCTACGGGCCCGCGCTGGACGGCACTCTGCCCGGCAACGAGGTCATCGTGCAGAGCCGCGTGGCCGACCGGGTCACCTACGCCCGGGCCATGGGCCCGATGCAGTTCCTGCCGGGGACCTGGTCGCGGTATGCCTCCGACGGCGACGGCGACGGCAAGGCCGAGGTGCAGAACCTCTACGACTCGACGCTGGCCGCGGCCCGCTACCTGTGCAGCGGCAATCTCAACTTGCGCGACCCGAACCACGTCATGACGGCGATCCTTCGCTACAACAACTCGGTGGCCTACGCCCGCAACGTGCTGGGTTGGGCCGCGGCCTACGCGACCGGCGTAGTGCCGATGGACCTGCCCCCGATCACCGGATCGGTGCCGACGCTCGACGAGACCGACAACAGCCTGCACCTGACCGACCTGAAGGCGTACCAAGGGCTGGGGCCGGGACTCCCCCTGAACGCGCTGGGGCTGCCGTCCAATGATCCGCTGGCGCTCATGCCGTTGCTCGAACGCGACGCCGTCGCCAGCCAGATGGGCAACATGCCGGGCTTCGCCCCAGGTCAGCGACTTGGACCGCTGCCCGGACCGGCACCACAAGGGCCGGCGGCCTCGCCGCAGGCGCCACCCGCGCCGCCGCCGTGGACCCCGCCGTGGATGCAGCCACAGCGCCCCGAATGCGCGGTGTTCTGCATTCAGGACAACCCGGCGCCGCCGCTGCAACCCGCGCTCGGCGGACCGCCGGTCGCCCAGCCGATGCTTCCGCCCGCTCCGGCTCCGCTGGCGCCGCCCGCCCCTGGTGCCCTCCCGCCAGGACCCGCGCCGGTCGGCGCACCCGCTCCCGTTGTCGGCGCACCCGCGCCCGCTCAGGCACCCGGACCGGCGACCCCGCCGGGACCGGCGCCCGGTCCGGCCGCAGCGCCGGGTCCGGCGCCCGGACCGGTCGGTTAAAGGCCGCCGTCGAGTCGGCCTAGACTCGACGGTGATGTCTCAATCACCCTCTGACCTGGAAGCCGCGATCCGTCGCGCGCTGGCCAAAGTGATCGACCCCGAACTGCGGCGGCCGATCACCGAGATCGGCATGGTCAAGAACGTCACCGTCGAACCCGACGCGGCCGTCCACGTCGAGATCTACCTGACCACCGCCGCGTGCCCAAAGAAGACCGAGATCTCCGATCAGGTCAGCCGCGCCGTCGCCGACGTGCCCGGTACCGGCTCCGTGCGGGTCAGCCTCGACGTGATGAACGACGAACAACGCACCGAACTGCGCAAACAGCTGCGTGGCGACTCGCGCGAACCCGTCATCCCGTTCGCCCAACCCGGGTCGTTGACCCGCGTCTACGCGGTGGCCTCCGGCAAGGGCGGCGTCGGCAAGTCCAGCGTCACGGTGAACCTCGCGGCGGCCATGGCCGCTCGGGGTGTCTCGGTGGGCGTGCTCGACGCCGACATCTACGGCCATTCGGTCCCGCGCATGATGGGCATCACCGACCGGCCCACCCAGGTCGAGTCAATGATCCTGCCGCCGGTCGCCCACGACGTTCGGGTGATCTCGATCGCGATGTTCACCCAAGGCAACACTCCGGTGGTCTGGCGCGGCCCGATGCTGCACCGCGCGCTGCAGCAGTTCCTGGCCGACGTCTACTGGGGCGATCTGGACGTGCTGCTGCTCGACCTGCCGCCCGGCACGGGCGACGTCGCGATCTCGGTGGCGCAGCTGATTCCGGGCGCGGAGATCCTGGTGGTGACGACGCCCCAACTGGCGGCCGCCGAGGTGGCCGAGCGGGCTGGCGCGATCGCACTGCAGACCCGTCAGCGCATCGTCGGCGTCGTGGAGAACATGTCCGGTCTGCAGATGCCCGACGGCACGACCATGCAGATCTTCGGCGAGGGCGGCGGCAAGCAGGTCGCCGAGCGCCTGACGCGTGCGATCGGCGCCGACGTGCCGTTGCTGGGACAGGTTCCGCTCGACCCGGCCCTGGTGTCGGCCGGCGACTCCGGGGTCCCATTGGTGCTGTCCGCGCCGGACTCGGCGGCGGGTAAGGAGTTGCGCAGCGTCGCCGATGCCCTGTCCAGCCGCAAGCGCGGGCTGGCGGGGATGTCGCTGGGCCTGGATCCGGCCGGTAGATAACGGTCTCGTGTTCGAGGCCGAACTGCGCCACACCCTGTCCCACATGGCGTTACAGTGCTGTTCGTGGGTAGGGCGATGTTAGCCAACGGGCGGGGCAAGCTGCTGGCCCTCGTCGGCTCGGTCGCGTTGTCCGCCGCCCTGTTCTACGCCCAGTCCGCGAAGCCGCCGGAAGATCATCCCGCCCCGCCGGTGGCCGCGCGTCAGGATGCGCCCGCCGGTGCTCCGACGCTCAAGATGCCGACCGAAGCGGAGTTGCTCGCGGCGAGCGCTCCGGTTGCCAGCGCGGCAACCCCGTTCGAGTTGCCGGCTGGTCTGGCACCCGAAGGCGGATTGCAGGTCAACACCATTCGGGTGGCCCGCGCAATCAGCGTGTTGTTCCCCGAGATCAAGACGATCGGCGGATACCGCCAGGACCCGCTGAAGTGGCACCCCAACGGGTTGGCGCTCGACGTGATGATCCCCAACCACAGCAGCGAAGAGGGCATCGCGTTGGGCAACCAGATCGCCGGTATCGCGCTGGCGAACGCGGAGCGCTGGGGCGTCATCCACGTGATCTGGCGGCAGGGCTTCTACCCCGGCGTCGGCGCGCCGAGTTGGACGGCGGACTACGGCAACGAGACGGCCAACCATTTCGACCACGTGCACATCGCCACCAACGGCGGCGGCTACCCGACCGGCAACGAGCACTACTTCATCTGAAGGGCGCGCCGCTAGGTGGCGTCGGTGTCGAACGGGGTCGTCGCGGGCGATTCCGGTGGGGCAGCCGACGGCAGCTCGGATGTGTTGGCCGGTTTGTCGGCGGGCCGGTCGGACGATTTCCTGTCGAAATTGCCGGTGAAGAACGAATCGTCCCCGTCGAGCAGATGCTTCGTCAGCGCGGCGCGCGGCGTCATACCGCGCAGCTTGTTGAGCTCGCTCAGCGGCTCACGCAGGTCGTCGAACTCCGGGCCGAGGTCCTCGCGCAGTTGGCTGGTGGCGCCGCTGATGTAGTCGCGGGCCTGCCGCAGCGCACCCGTCGTCCACCGGATCGCGCCGGGCAGCCGCTCGGGCCCCAGGATCACCAGACCGGCGATCACCAGGATGAGCATCTCGCCCCAGCCGACGTTGGCGAACATGGCTACGAGTTGTCGGGACCCGGGTTGACGGTCAGCGTCACCCGCCGGCCGTCACGCATCACCTCGATAGGCGCGTCCTGGCCGATCTTGAGCTGACGCACGGCAACGACGAACTCGTCGGCGTCGGCCACGGTGCGGTCGCCGACCTTGACGACGACGTCGTTCTCCAGGATCCCGGCCTTCTCGGCGGGGCTGCCGGCCTTGACGTTGGCCACCTGCGCGCCGGAGGCGATGTCGTTGCTGACCGAGCGGGCGGTCAGGCCCAGCGTCGGGTGGGCGATCTTGCCCTCTTTGATCAGGGACTCGACGACCGATTTGACCTCGTTGATCGGGATCGCGAAGCCCAGCCCGCTGGCGCTGTCGGACAGCGATTTACCCGCGGTGTTGATGCCGATGACGTTGCCGTTCATGTCGATCAGGGGACCGCCCGAGTTGCCGTGGTTGATCGGCGCGTCGGTCTGCAGTCCGTCGATCACCGTGTCGGTGTCCGATCCGTCACCCGACAGCGGGACCGGGCGGTGCAGCGCGCTGACGATGCCCGCGGTGACGGTGCTGCGCAGGCCCAGCGGGGCGCCGGCGGCGATCACCTCGTCGCCGACGCGCAACTTGTCCGAGTCGCCCATCTTCGCAACGGTCAGGTTGTCGACGTTGTCGACCTTCAGCACGGCGAGGTCGGTCTTGGGATCGCGCCCCACGAGGTTGGCGGGCACCTCTTTGCCGTCGTTGAAGACGATCTTCATCTTGTACTTGCTCGGATTGTTCGCGGCCTCGGAGATCACGTGGTTGTTGGTCACGATGTAACCGCGGCCGTCGATGACGACGCCGGAGCCCTGCGAACCTTCCTGATCGCTGGTCGCCTCTACCGTCACCACCGAATCAGCAACGGCCGCAGCGACTTTGGCGATCTGCCCCTCGGGCGGCGGGTCATCGCCGGAGGTGTTGAGCGTGACCTTCGACGTGGTGAACGCCTCGACCACCTCGGCGGTCTTGCGGCCGACCCAACCGCCGGCGAAGCCGATCACCAACGCGATGATCGCCAGCGACGCCAACGCGACGTAAGAGACCCGACCGCCGAACAGCACGTCGCGCACGCCCAGCTTGCCCGTCGGCACGTTCGCCTGGGGACGCGGCGCCTCGTGGACCGCGGGGGCGCCGAGGGCGACCGGCGCGGACGGATCCCGCCAGGGGTCGTCGGCCATGTCGCCGTCCTGCCCGTCGCGCTCGGCCTCGAGCGCGCCCGCATCGGCGGGATGGCGCTGCAGCGACTCACCGTTGGCATAGGGCCGGCCGAACGCCTCGGCCAACACGGGATCGGGCGGTTGGTCGGTCGGCGTGAACTCACCCTGGTCGCGGTACTTGTCCAGGCCCACGAACGAGCCTTCGACGCCGTCGGGCCTGCCGAACGCGCGCTGCGCCGCCGGATCGACGGGCGGCCGCGAGACAGGGCGGGGTTCCAGGCGCTCGCGCCCGGTCTGGTCGAGATTGGTCACCCGGTCATCACCCTCTGTGAAAGCGCCCGCCATTGCCGGCGCGGATCGCTGCTCGTCTTCGCACTCACCCTACCGGCGCTTGCGCCGCGGACGCTGTGTGCCGTCAGCAAACTGCGACTGCTGCGTCTCGACGGGCGGCTCCGGCGGAGCATGGTGCGGGATCTCGGACAATAGGCCCAAAAGTGAGCTCGGCACGGCGACCGGTCGCGATTCCCGCAACGCCGCACGCGCCTGGCGCTGCGCGTCGACCTCGGCCGCGCACTGCGGACACAGCGACAAATGGTGCGCGGCGCGAAGATGCGGGGTCAGTCGTAGTTCGCCGTCGACGAAGGCGGCGATGGCCTCGGTGGAGAGGTGTTCGGTCGAGCCGAACTGGCGCGGGCCGACCGGCGCGTCGCTCTGCGAGGCGAAGTGAGAGGGCAGCCAAGAGAAGGCCCGACGGAACACATGTCCCGGGTCGACCATCGCCCAGCTCCTCTCGCTGCGTGTCACGGCGTTCATTCGAATGTAGCGCGGCGCGCTGTGCGAAAGACGGCGAACGTCAGGCCGTTTTGGCCACGTCGCCGGGCTGACCGGAGGCGGAGGTGCCGCCGTGGTTGGCGAGGTAGTCGCGAAGCGCCTGCCTACCGCGGTGGATACGACTGCGCACCGTGCCGAGCTTGACGCCCAGCGTCGCGCCGATCTCCTCGTAGGAGAGTCCCTCGATGTCACACAGGACGACCGCGGCGCGGAACTCCGGCGGCAGGGAGTCGAGCGCGGCCTGCAGGTCGGGGCCCAGCCGCGAGTCGTGGTAGATCTGCTCCGGGTTGGGATCGGCGGCCGGAACCCGGTCGTAGTCCTCGGGCAGCGCCTCCATGCGGATGCGTCCGCGCCTGCGCACCATGTCGAGGAACAGGTTGGTGGTGATGCGGTGAAGCCACCCCTCGAACGTGCCGGGCTGGTAGTTCTGCAGCGACCGGAACACGCGGATGAAGGTCTCCTGGGTCAGGTCCTCGGCGTCGTGCTGATTACCCGACAGGCGGTAGGCCAGCCGGTAGACCCGATCGGCGTGCTGGCGCACGAGCTCATCCCACGACGGCATGGTCGATTTGTCGCCCGTGGCGTCGAACACCGCGGTGCCGGTCATCTCGTCCGAGGGCTCGACCCACTGCCCGTCCGAAAACTGTTCGAGGTGGGCCATTGAAGTCGGCGCCATCTTGATGGTGGTCGTCACATCCTCCTGGTCGCAGCCGCCATCGAAAAGCGGCGGTTCGCTACTACCCGCAACGCGGAGATCCGCATAGGTATTCCCTGCTCGGTCCCCCGGATGCCAGCGTCCGCCGTTTTCCATGGGACATACGTTCTCCGACCGTTCCGTGCTTGGCATATGAGCAAACTGAACATTTCCTGAGAAAGCTTTTCTACCCATTTTTGACCTGCGCGAACCCGGTGGATTTTTCGCCTAATCCGGCGGTCGGGAACGGGCGTGTCGCGATGCTGACCCCCACCGGTTGGCTACGCTGCGGGCATGCCGGGCACCGACGACGTCATCGGACCGCACAACCGTGCCGAATCGATCGTGTCGCACGCTGAGCAGTCCATCTCCGAGGACTCGATCGTCGCCGCGGCCCGCGAACGCGCCGTCGACATCGGCGCGGGCGCCGTCACCCCCGCGGTCGGGGCGCTGCTGTGCGTGTTCGCCAAGCTGACGGCGGCCAAGGCGGTCGTGGAGGTCGGCACCGGCGTCGGGGTGAGCGGCCTGTGGCTGCTGTCGGGTATGCGCGAGGACGGCGTGCTGACCACCATCGACCTCGAACCCGAACACCAGCGCCTGGCCAAGCAGGCGTTCAGCGAGGCCGGGATCGGCCCGGGGCGCAGCCGGTTGATCAGCGGTCGCGCCCAGGAGGTGCTGACCCGGCTCGCCGATGAGTCGTACGACCTGGTGTTCATCGACGCCGACCCGGTGGACCAGCCGCAGTTCGTCGCCGAAGGCGTCCGGTTGCTGCGCCCCGGCGGCGCGATCGTGCTGCACCGCGCGGCGCTCGGCGGCCGTGCCGGCGACGCCACCGCCAACGATGCCGAGGTCGCGGCCGTGCGCGAGGCCGCCCGGCTGATCGCCGAGGACGAACGGCTCACCCCGGTGCTGATTCCGCTGGGCGACGGCCTGCTCGCCGCCGCGCGCGACTGATTTCTCCCCGCGAGCAGACGCAAACCTGCCCTTTTTCGCGATTTTTTAGGCAGTTTCGCGTCTGCTCGCGGTACCTAGGCGACGGCCTTTCCCGCGCCACCCCCTTGACCGTCGACTGAACGCGCGTTTAGTCTACTGAACATGCGTTCAGCATCGAACGATCTGACGGCGGTCGCACGGATCCGCGACGCCGCGATAGAGCAATGGGGCCAACACGGCTTCAGCGTGGGCCTTCGGGCCGTCGCCGAGGCGGCTGGGGTGTCGGCCGCGCTGGTGATCCATCACTTCGGTTCGAAGGAAGGCCTGCGCAAGGCGTGTGACACCCATGTCGCCGACGTGATCCGCGAGACCAAGACCGAATCGCTGCAGACGCACGACCCCGCCACGTGGCTGGCGCAGATGGCCGAGATCGAGTCGTACGCGCCGCTGATGGCGTATCTGGTGCGCAGCCTGCAGTCGGGCAGCGAGCTGGCCAAGTCGTTCTGGCAGCAGATGATCGACAACGCCGAGCAGTATCTCGACGAAGGGGTCCGGTCCGGGCTGCTCAAGCCGAGCCGCGACCCCCGGGCCAGGGCTCGGTTCCTGGCGATGGCCAGCGGCGGCGGTTTCCTGCTGTATCTGCAGCTGCACGACTCCGCGGATCTGCGTGTGGCTCTTCACGATTACGCCGAGGAGATGGTTCTTCCCGCGCTCGAGGTCTACACGCAGGGGTTGATGACCGACTCGACGATGTACGACGCGTTCCTCGCACAGCGCGAGAAGGGAATTCCGTTCAGCAGCACCCAGAAGGGAGATCGCGATGACGGCTCAGACGGCGGGACCACTGCGGCGAGCTGACCGCCGAGGCGGTGAACCGGCGGTCGAAATCCACGGTCTGTCAAAGTCGTTCGGCCATACCCGAGCGCTCGACGGCCTGGATCTGACCGTCGCGCCGGGCCAGATCACCGGGTTCCTCGGGCCGAACGGCGCGGGTAAGTCGACCACCATCCGCGTGTTGCTCGGGCTGTTGCGGGCAGACAGCGGCACGGTCCGGTTGCTCGGCGGCGACCCGTGGCGCGACGCGGTTGCCCTGCACCGCCGCATCGCCTACGTGCCGGGCGATGTGACCCTGTGGCCCAACCTGACCGGGCTTCAGGCGATCGACTTCTTGGCCCGCCTCCGCGGCAACGGTGTGGACAGCTCTCGACGCGATCAGCTGATCGAGCGCTTCGAACTCGACCCGCACAAGAAATCGCGAACCTACTCCAAGGGCAACAGGCAGAAGGTCGCGATCATCGCGGCGTTCTCGACCAACGCCGAGCTGTACATACTCGACGAGCCGACGTCGGGACTGGACCCCTTGATGGAACGGGCGTTTCAGCAGTGCGTCGGCGAGGTCGCCCAACGTGGCGCCGCGGTGCTGTTGTCCAGCCACATCCTGGCCGAGGTCGAAAAGCTTTGCGACAGCGTCACCATCATCCGCGCCGGCCAGACCGTGCGGGCGGGCGCCCTCGACGAGTTGCGCCACCTGATGCGCACGACCGTGACCGCACGAACCCGCCAGGACGGCAGACGCCTCCAGGACGCACCCTTCGTTCACGACTTCGCGATCCGGGACGGCCACTACGTCTTCGCGGTCGACCGCAACGACCTCGATCGGGCGATGGACGTTCTGAGCGATCTCGGGATTCTGGACCTGACGGTCACCCCGGCCTCGCTGGAGGACATGTTCCTGCGCGAGTACCAGGGGGTGGCGCCATGACGACGACCATCGCGCCGACCGAACTGCGGCGCGGCGCTTCGACCGCGTGGACGGGAACCTTCGAATTGCTGCGCCCTGCGCTGCGCCGCGACAAGGTCCGGCTTGGCGTCTGGATCGCGGTGCTGACGTCGCTCATGGCCTACGCGCCGGCCGCGGTGGAACTGGCCTATCCTGAAGAGCTGCAACGGCTGACGCGCGTCGAGCTGCTCAAGACCCCGGCCGGAATGATGATGGGTGGCCCCATGTTCGGCCGCAACGAGACCGATCTCGGCGCGATGATGGCCAACGAGATGATGCTGACGTTGATCGTCGCCACGTCGATTCTCGCGATCCTCACCGTGATTCGGCACACCCGCGCCGAAGAGGAAAGCGGCGCAGCAGAGTTGGTGTTGTCGTCGGTCGTGGGCCGGTACGCCAGAACCGCGGCAGCGCTGATCCTCGTCGGTGCCGTCAACGCGGTGCTCGCGGTGGCGCTGACGCTGGCGATGGCCGTCAACGGGCTCGACGTCGTCGACGCCGCGGCGATGAGCATCGGTGTGACCGGGGTGGCCATGGTGTTCGGCGCCGTGGCCGCCGTGACCGCGCAGCTGTGGCGGCAGTCGCGTACGGCGTCGGGCGCCGCGATGGCCGCGCTGGCGGTTGCCGCGGTGGTCCGTGGCGTCGGTGACGTGATCGACAACTCCGGCAGTGCGCTGAGTTGGTTCTCCCCGATCGCGTGGGCCCAGCAGATGCGTGCGTTCGTGGACCTGCGGTGGTGGCCGTTCACGCTGCTGGTCGCGCTCACCGGTGCCCTCATCGCGCTGGCCGTCGTGCTGGAGGGCAGGCGCCAGTACGACGACGGCACATTGCCCTCCTCCGGCGAGCGCCCCGACGCCCGTCCAATCACATCCGTTCTGGGACTGCACCTGACGCTGCAGCGCGGCCAGACGATCGGGTGGACCGTCGGGTTGTTCCTCGGTGGCCTGGCGTTCGGGTCGATGACCAAGTCGTTGCTCGACGCGGCCGCGACCAACGAGGTGATCCAGCGTGTGATCGCGCAGCAGGGCGCCGGCAGCGCCCAAACCACGATGACGCAGTTCCTTGCGGCCGCGGCTAGCGCGTACGTCGTCGGCGCGGTGCTGCGGGTGTACACCGACGAGGAGCGTGGTCTCGGCGAGGTGGTGCTGGCCGGGTCGGTTTCGCGGTGGCGCTGGCTTTTCACCGCGGTGGGTTCGGCGCTGCTCGGCTCGGTCCTGCTGATGTTCGTCGCCGGCCTCGGCAATGGCCTGGGCGCCGGCATCACCGTCGGCGACGCCGCGACAGTGCTTCGGCTGACCATGGCCGGGTTCGCCTACGTGCCCGCCATGGCCGTGATGGCCGGCGTCGCCGCGCTGGCCGTCGCGGTCCGTCGACCCTGGATCGGCTGGCTGGCGGTGACGGCGGTCGTCGTCACGCTCTACCTGGGACCGCTGCTGCGGTTGCCCCGGTGGGTCATCGACCTGTCACCGGTCAGCCGAATCACGGCGCCGAGCGACTACCCCGTGATCGCGCTCGTCGTCATGGTCGTCGTTGCTGCGGCCCTGACGTGGTTCGCCGGCGCCCTGTACCGCAGGCGCGACGCGATCTGAAGCGGCGGCCATGAAACTCCTTGTCCAGCTGACACTGTCGACCATCGCGGGTCTCCTCTTCATCGCCCTGCTGCTGTTCGTGCCGGCGGGCACGCTGAACTACTGGCAGGCGTGGGTCTTTCTCGCCATCTTCGCGCTGGCCACCACGGTGCCGAACTTCTATCTCGCATTACGGCGGCCCGATGTGCTGAGTCGTCGCATGCGCTCCGGGCCGACCGCCGAACGCAGGACGATCCAGAAGTTCGTCAGCATCGGCTATCCGCTGCTGTTCGTGGCCATCGCCGTCGTCAGCGCGCTCGACCATCGGTTCGGATGGTCGACGGTTCCGTTGGCGGTCGTCGTGCTGGGTCAGGTGCTGGTCGCCGTCGGGCTGGGCATCGGGATGGCGGTGATCCTGGTCAACAGCTACGCCGCCGCCACGGTGACGGTGCAAGCGGATCAACAGTTGGTGTCCAGCGGACTCTACGGATTTGTCAGGCACCCAATGTATTTCGGCGTGATGATCATGATGGTTGGGTGTCCACCGGCGCTCGACTCGCTCTGGGGGCTGACCCTGGTCGTGCCGGGGACGGCGATTTTCGTGCTCCGCATTCTCGACGAGGAGGCGCTACTCCGCGACGAGTTACCCGGTTACTCCGAGTATGCCGGACAGGTTCGTCATCGCCTGGTGCCCTACATCTGGTGAAAGGTGGGTGGTCTCATGAAGATCGTCCTGCAGACGCTCGCGTCGGCGGTTTTCGGAATCGCCTTCTTCGCGGTGTTGCTGTTCGTTCCCGCCGGCACGCTGAACTATTGGCAGGCCTGGGTTTTCATCGCCGTCTTCATGCTCGCGACCCTGGTGCCGAGCCTCTACCTCGCGGTGCGTGATCCCGCCGCGTTGCAACGACGGATGAAGGCAGGTCCCGGCGCCGAAACCAGAACCTCGGAGAAGCTGATCATCAGCGGGCTCATCGCCGCCGTCGTCGCGGTTCTCGTGATCAGCGCGCTCGACCACCGGTTCGGGTGGTCGCACGTACCGACCGTGCTCGTCGTCGCCGGTGACCTCCTAGTGGCGATCGGACTGGTCGCCGCGCAGTGGGTGATCATCGAGAATTCCTACGCCGCAGCGACGATCACCGTCGAGACCGGCCAGTCCGTGGTGACGACGGGGCTGTACGGCATCGTGCGGCATCCGATGTATGCCGGCACGCTGGTCATGATGCTCGGCACCCCGCTCGCGCTGGGCTCGTTCTGGGCGCTGATCGCGGTTGTCGCCGCGCTGCCTCTGCTCGCGGTGAGGATCGTCGACGAGGAATCCATGCTGCGTCGGCAGCTGGCGGGCTACCCCGAGTACACGAACCAGGTGCGCTACCGCCTCGTGCCGTACGTCTGGTGACCGACCGTGCGCCACAGCCCGACGAACACCGCCGCCACCACGAAACGCACCACCGCGTTGACGACCATCGTCGTGTTCGCCTGCGTGAGGCTCATGTAGACGATGTCGAGCACGCCGCTCGTCGCGTGCAGCACGGCCAGCGTCACTACGATCAACCGCAGCGCGGCACGGTCCGTCAATCGGGCGGCTCCGAACGACAGCACCGCGACCGCGAGCTCGGCCGCGCCGACCAGGTACACCAGCAGATACGCCTGCCGGTCCAAGGTGATGCCCGCGACCGACGGAATCGCCGTGGGAAACAGCATCAGGACTGCCGCCCCGGCCAACGTGATCACGCCGTGCACCACGAGAACCGCTCGTAGTGTGGTCATATCCGCCTCCTGTCATATCCGGCCGCCCGCATTCGTCACAGAGATGACGGATCAGACCCGGACGGTATGACGAGAGCGCCCCGATGACCATGATCGACGAGCACCTGACGACGTTCAACGAGCACCGCGACCACCTCCATGCGGTGGCCTACCGGATGCTCGGCTCGGCGAGCGACGCCGACGACGCGGTGCAGGAGGCATGGCTGCGCATGCGGCGCGCCGATGTCGGCGCCGTGCGCAACCTCGGCGGCTGGTTGACCACCGTCGTCGCTCGCATCTGCCTGGACATGCTGCGCGCCAGGGCCGCGCGAGCCGAACAACCGCTCGACGATCTCGGCGAAGGTGACGCCCCGCACGCTTCCGGTTTCGATCCCGAACAGGAAGCCGTCCTGGCCGACTCCGTCGGCGTCGCACTGCTCGTCGCGTTGCACACGCTGTCGCCCGACGAGCGGCTCGCGTTCGTCCTGCACGACATGTTCGATCTGCCGTTTGCCGAAATCGCCCCGATCGTTGGGCGGTCGGCGAACACCGCCGCTCAGCTCGCCTCCCGTGCGCGCCGCCGCGTCCGCGGCCAGGACGCCCCGCGGGCAACCGAATTCGTGCGGCAGCGACACCTCGTCGACGCATTCCTCGCCGCAGCGCGCAACGGTGACTTCGATGCGCTGCTCGCACTCCTGCACACCGACGCGGTGCTGCACGTCGACGCTGCGGCAGGCGGGATCGCCACGACCGTTCGCGGCGCACACGCCATCGCGGGCAACGCGCAGCGCTTCGCCGCGAACGCCAGGTTCGCCGAACCCGCCGTGATCGACGGTGCGCCGGGGGTCGTGGTCGCACCGGCCGGACGACTGCGCCTGGCGCTGCGGTTCACCGTGACCGACGACAGGATCGGCGGAATCACGATCGATGCAGATCCACGTCGGCTGAGTCACCTTCAGTTGGCGCTGCTCGACCGATAATGCGGATGTGGAACTGCTGACCGGGCTCGGCCTGGCGACCGCGGCGGGACTCAACGCCTATATCCCGCTGCTCGCGCTCGGCCTGCTGTCGCGGTTCACCGACCTCATCAGCCTGCCCGCCGGCTGGGCGTGGCTGGAGAACGGTTGGGTCATGGCGATCGTGGCGACGCTGCTCGTCATCGAAATCGTCGCCGACAAAGTGCCCGCCCTGGACAGCGTCAACGACGCTGTCCAGACGTTCGTGCGGCCCACGGCGGGCGGCATCGTGTTCGGTTCCGGCACCGCCGCTCAAACGTCGGCGGTGGCCGATCCCGGCGCGTTCGCCCAATCCGGGCAGTGGATCCCGGTGGTCATCGGCGTCGTCGTCGCACTGGTGGTGTCGCTGACCAAGTCGACGGTTCGACCGGCCGCGAACGTCGCCACCGCCGGGGTGGCCGCGCCGGTACTGAGCACCGTCGAGGACGGAGTCAGCGTGGGGCTGGTCTTCGTCGCGATCCTGCTGCCGGTGCTGGTGCTGGTGGCCATCGTCGCCATGGCGTGGCTGGCGTTCCGGATCCTGCGGCGACGCCGCCGCCGCAACGCCGCACCGGGCTGACCCCGGGCCGCGTTACGTGAGGGTCGTGACGTAATGCCCGCCGGAGTAGTAGTCGATGTTCAGCTTGCCGCTGGCGTCCTTGTAGCCGCAGGTGGACACCGTCCCCTTCTTGTTGTAGGTCCCGCCGGCGGCCTTGCATTCACTCTTGATCGTCTGGTCCGACAGCTTCTCCGCGTGGGCGGCCGGGGCGGTCGTGGCCATCAGCGCGCCGACGGTCATGACGCCGGCGGCGACGGCGGCGGTGATGCTGGTGCGTTTCATCATGCCTCCTGTGTTCGTGGCCTCCTCGGCCGCTGCTGGTCGAACCAGCATGAAACACAGGAGCTTTGGGCATAACGGGACGAGCACCCCCACCGTCGATCGCGTGGTGGGGACTGCGGAACGAACCGCGATTGGGGGGTTAGGGGGTTCAGATCCAGACGCCCTTGCCGACGGCCACCACTCCCCCGGCGCTGATCGCGAACCGTTCGCGGTCCTTGTCGAGGTCGACCCCGACCATCTCCCCCGGTCCGACGACCACGTTCTTGTCCAGGATGGCATGGCGCACCACCGCGCCGCGGCCGATGCGTGCGCCGGGCATGATCACGCTGCCCTCGACGATCGCGCCGTCGTCGACGACGACGTTCGACGACAGCACCGAATTGCGCACGGACGCGGCCGAAATGATGCTGCCCGCGCCGACCACCGACTCCTGCGCCGACCCGCCGTTGACGAACTTGGCAGGCGCCAGCATCTCCGCCTCACCGCGGATGGGCCAGCGCTTGTTGTAGAGGTTGAACACTGGGTGCACCGACACCAGGTCCATGTGCGCGTCGTAGAACGCGTCGAGGGTTCCCACGTCGCGCCAGTAGCCGTGATCGCGTTCGGTCGCGCCCGGCACCTCGTTGTTGCTGAAGTCGTACACCGCGGCCATGCCGTCGTCGACGAGACGCGGAATGATGTCGCCGCCCATGTCGTGGTCGGAGTGGTCGTCGTCGGCGTCGGCGCGGATCGCGTCGATCAGCACCTTCGTCGTGAAGATGTAATTGCCCATCGACACGAACGCCTCGTCGGGATTGTCCGGGGTCCCCGGCGGATCGGCCGGCTTCTCGACGAAGCTGCGGATGCGGCCGGACTCGTCGGCGTCGATGACGCCGAATGCGGTGGCCTCGGCACGCGGCACCCGGATGCCCGCGACCGTGGCGCCGGCGCCGCTTTCGATGTGGAACTGGACCATCTGCTCGGGGTCCATGCGGTAGACGTGGTCGGCGCCGAACACGACGATGTAGTCGGGGTCCTCGTCGTAGATCAGGTTCAGCGATTGGTAGATCGCGTCCGCGGAACCGGTGTACCAGCGCGGGCCCAACCGCTGCTGGGCGGGCACGGGCGTGATGTATTCACCGGCAAGTCCGGACAGCCGCCAGTTCTGGGAGATGTGGCGGTCGAGCGAGTGCGACTTGTATTGCGTCAGCACGCAAATCCGCAGATACCGCGCGTTGACCAGATTCGACAAGACGAAGTCGATGAGACGGTAAGCGCCGCCGAAGGGAACGGCGGGCTTGGCTCGATCCGCGGTCAACGGGTAGAGCCGCTTGCCCTCCCCGCCGGCCAGGACGATGCCCAGCACGTGTGGCAGTTCCCTCATGACACAAACCTATCGGCAGCCGCTGTCCGGGGCTAGGCATTGGTGCCCCGAGTCCGGTGCGAAACCCATCCGCACCTGCGGTGGCTTGCCCCCGGAACTAGGGTCGAAACCATGCGGGTGGCGATGATGACTCGGGAGTATCCACCCGAGGTTTACGGCGGGGCGGGAGTGCACGTCACCGAACTGGTCGCTCAACTGCGCCACCTGTGCGAGGTCGACGTGCACTGCATGGGTGCGCCGCGCGCCGACGCAATCGTCGCCCAACCCGATCCGGCGCTGCTCGGCGCCAACGCCGCGCTGTCGATGCTGTCGGCGGACCTCAACATGGTCAACACCGCGGTGCGGGCCGACGTGGCGCACTCGCACACCTGGTACACCGGGCTCGCCGGTCACCTCGCCGCGTTGCTCTACGGCGTCCCCCATGTGCTGACCGCGCACTCGCTGGAGCCGATGCGGCCGTGGAAGGCCGAACAGCTCGGCGGTGGGTACCGGGTGTCGTCGTGGGTCGAGAAGACCGCGGTCGAGGGCGCAGACGCCGTCATCGCGGTCAGTTCCGGTATGCGCGAGGACGTGTTGCGGACCTATCCCGCGCTGGACCCGAACCGGGTTCACGTGGTGCGCAACGGGATCGACACCGACGTCTGGTACCCCGCCGCCCCCGAGCCGGGCGAATCGGTGCTGGCCGAACTCGGCGTCGACCTGACCCGGCCCATGGTGGCGTTCGTCGGCCGGATCACCCGGCAGAAGGGCGTCGCGCATCTGATCGCCGCCGCCCACGCCTTCGCCCCCGATGTGCAGTTGGTGCTGTGCGCGGGAGCGCCGGACACCCCAGAGATCGCGGCCGAAGTGACAGAGGCGGTTCAGAAGCTGTCGCAGGCCCGCGCCGGGGTGTTCTGGGTCCGCGAGATGCTTCCTATCGTCAAGATCCGCGAACTACTCTCGGCGGCAACGGTGTTCGTATGCCCATCGGTGTACGAGCCGCTGGGCATCGTGAACCTGGAGGCGATGGCGTGCGCGACGGCCGTGGTGGCCTCCGACGTCGGCGGCATACCGGAGGTCGTGGCCGACGGGCACACCGGGCGGCTGGTGCACTACAACGCACAGGACGCGGCGGGTTATGAGAGTCGGTTGGCCGCGACGGTCAACGAGTTGGTCGCCGACCCCGAGAAGGCCCGACGGTTCGGCGAGGCCGGGCGGCAGCGGTGCATCCAGGAGTTCTCCTGGGCGCACATCGCCGAGCAGACCCTCGAGATCTACCGCAAAGTGGGAGCTCCGGCGTAGCCGGTCGCACCGGAACCGTCAGCTCGTGACGTTCTTCAGTTCGTCCCCGAGCGCGGCTGCCTCGTCAGGGGTCAGCTCGACGACAAGTCGCCCGCCGCCTTCCAGTGGTACCCGCATCACGATGCCGCGCCCCTCCTTGGTTGCTTCCAGTGGACCGTCGCCGGTCCGGGGCTTCATCGCCGCCATCGAGTGCTCCCTCCACATGAGCCGGCCCACTCGCGGGCCCGGTCGGGGCCGAGACTGCCCACTCGTTTGACAGTTCCCGGCACTGAACTGCTACTGAACGCCTCTATTGTTCCCTATCGGCGCCGTTCGGTGTGCAAAGACCCGGCTAAGGGGGTTTTCTGCGTCGGCTAGGCGGGTGCCGAGGCGCCGTGCTTGACCGCCTCGACGAAGTACCCGCGCGGCACTCCTTCGGCGTCGCTCGGCGCCGGAGGTGTCGGCCACCGGCCCCAGGCGTAGCCCGGTTCAGCGACGTCGGTGACGACGGCGGTCCACCCGTGGGCCTCTGCCAGCTCGCCCGGCTCGTCGGTGCCGAACAGCCAGGGTGACCCTTGTTCGGCCATCGACTGCAGAAGCCCCGCCATCGCGTCGGACTCGAGCAGCGTCTTTCCGACCGCGTCGTAGAGCAGTACCGAGCCGGGCGCCGACAGCGCGTCGACGGTGCGGAACAGCTCGCGAACCGTCGGTTCGTCGAGGTACTGCAGCAGGCCCTCGATGAGCCAGATCGTCGGGCTCGCGGCGTCGTGTCCGGAGGACGTCAGCGCCGATGCCCAGTCACCCGCGAGGTCTGTGCCGATCGCGACGCGGCGGGCGCTGGGCTGCTCACCGGCCAGCCGCTCGTCCTTCGCGGCGATCACGCCGGGTTGGTCCAGCTCGTAGACGGTGGTATCCGACGGCCACGGCAGGCGATAACTCCTGGCATCGAGGCCCGCCGCGAGGAGGACCACCTGCTTGGCCGTCGTCGCCGCGCGCAGCAGCCCCTCGTCGAAGAAACGGGTTCGCACCACGATCTCCAGCGTCGACTCTTCTCCGGCCTCGGCGATCATTCCCGCCAGCATCTTCATGCCCGCTTCCCCCGCGAGTCGGCTCGCGAAGGGATCGTCGAACAGCGGCCCTTCGCGCGTGGATTCATGGGCCCGGATCGCCGCGACCAGGATGCCGGTGCCGGCCACCGGGGTCGTGTTCTCGAAGTTCGTGTCCATGCGCTTCTCACCGCCGCGGTCGCGGCACCCAGCAGTCTGCGGTGTGATCGTCGACCATTCCGGTCGCCTGCATCAAGGCGTACGCTGTCGTCGGTCCGACGAAGCGGAAGCCGCGGCGTTTGAGTTCCTTGGCCATCGCCGTCGACTCGGGGGTGACGGCCGGGACGTCGGCGAAGGTGGCCGGCCG
>NZ_LZJE01000357.1:0-25285 GCF_001666865.1 Mycobacterium sp. E136 | reverse complement strand
GCAGTTTGATCCCCGCCAGTGGCGTTGTGTGTTCGGTTCAGAACAGGCCGGCGTCGACGGTGGTGTCGACATCGACGTCGGTGTTGACCTGACCGGAGTTGTCGGTCGAGTTGTCCTGTCCGGAGTTGTCGACCGAATTGTCGACCGAGTTGTCCACCGAGTTGTCCTCGACACTCGTGCCGCCGGAGATCCCGCCCGACACGCTGCCGTCGATGTCGACACCACCGTCGACGCCGGCCTGTTCTGAACCGAACACACAACGCCACTGGCGGGGATCAAACTGCGATCCCCGCCAGTCGGCACGTCTACCGTTGACTCACCGGCCCAACCGGATACGAGGACTTGATGACGCAAGGCAATGATCGACAGGCGACGCGGGCCAAGCAGGCGCAGCCGGACAGGCAATCGAAGGTCATCGTCGAGCTGATCGACCACACCAGCCGGATCGCCGACGCCAACGAGCGCGGTGATCTGGTCGAGCGGCTGGCCAAAGCCAAGGAACGCATCACCGATCCGCAGATCCGGGTGGTGATCGCCGGTCAGCTCAAGCAGGGCAAGAGCCAGTTGTTGAACTCGCTTCTGAACGTTCCCGTCTCGCGGGTCGGTGACGACGAGAGCACGGTGCTGCCGACCGTGGTGACGTACGGGGAGACCGCTGCGGCCAAGCTCATCGTGGCGCGCGGTGAGGGCGAGGAGCCCGATGCCGTCGAGATCCCGATGACCGACATCAAGAACGATCTGCGACGGGCCCCCCAGGCCAACGGGCGTGAGGTGATTCGGGTGGAGGTCACCGCCGCCAGCCCGCTGCTCAAGAACGGGCTCGCATTCGTCGACACCCCGGGCGTCGGCGGCCACGGACAACCGCATCTGTCCGCGACGCTGGGCCTGCTGCCCGACGCCGACGCGGTGCTGATGTGCAGCGACACCAGCCAGGAGTTCACCGAGCCCGAGATGACCTTCATGCGACAGGCATTCGAGATCTGCCCTGTCGCAACGATCATCGCGACGAAGACGGACCTCTACCCACACTGGCGCCAGATCGTCGACGCCAACAAGGCGCATTTACAGCGTGCGGGAGTGGACGTGCCGATGATCCCGGCGTCCTCGCTGCTGCGCACCCACGCCATCCAGCTCAACGACAAGGAGCTCAACGAGGAGTCGAACTTCCCGGCGATCGTGAGGTTCCTCAGCGAGCAGGTGCTGGCGCGAAAGAACGACCGGATCCGTGACCACGTCGTGAACGAGATCTATTCGGCGGCCGAGCATTTGACGCTCAAGGTCAAGGCCGAGCTGGCGGTGCTCAACGACCCCGAGACCCGGGACCGGCTGAAGGAGGACCTGGAACGGCGCAAGCAGGAGGCCCAGGACGCGTTGCAGCAGACCGCGCTGTGGCAGCAGGTGCTCAACGACGGAATCGCCGATCTGACCGCCGATGTCGACCACGATCTGCGCGGGCGGTTCCGCATCATCAGCCAGCACATCGAGAAGGTCATCGACAACTGCGACCCGACGCATCACTGGGCCGAGATCGGAGCCGAGCTCGAGAACGCGGTCGCCACGGCCGTTGGCGACAACTTCGTCTGGGCCTATCAACGGGCCGAGGCGCTGGCCGCCGAGGTGGCCCGCACGTTCGTCGAGGCCGGTCTCGACGCGGTCAACATGCCGCAACTGGACCCCAGCCGCATGGGCGCCAGCCTCGGGGAGATGAAATCGCTGGGCAAGCTCGAAGCCAAACCCGTCGGCAAAGGCCGCAAGCTGACCATGGGCATGCAGGGGTCCTACGGCGGCGTGCTGATGTTCGGCATGATGACGTCGTTCGCCGGCCTGGGCATGTTCAACCCGATCTCCCTCGGCGCGGGTCTGCTGATGGGGCGTACGGCGTTCCGGGAGAACATGGAGAACCGGATGCTGCGGGTTCGCAACGAGGCCAAGACCAACACCCGCCGCTTCATCGACGACACGCAGTTCGCGGTCGGCAAGGAATCGCGCGACCGGCTCAAGGCGATTCAGCGGCAGCTGCGTGACCACTATCGTGGCATCGCCAATCAAACCTCTCGATCTCTCAACGAGTCGCTGCAGGCGACCATCGCCGCCGCACAGGTGCAGGAGGCCGAACGCAACGGCCGGATCAAAGAACTCGAGCGTCAGCTCAACATCCTCAATCAGGTCACCGAGCACGCGGTCAAACTGCTGCCCGCCGGCTCTGCGCCGGATCCCGTTGGGACCACATAGCGGCGTCGGTGCATAAGCTGGACTCTTGGCCATCGCCGAACGGGGAGAGCAGCCAGGAGCATTGGTGGGTAGCGCGAAATGAGCACGAGCGATCAGGTGCGCGCAATCCTGGGTGGCACCATCCAGGCCTACCAGGCCGACCCCGCCTATCGGCAGCGCCCCGATGTGCATCGCGAACTCGAGCGCATCGGCGGTCGGCTCAATCAGCCGATCCGGATCGCGCTGGCCGGCACGCTCAAGGCGGGCAAGTCGACGTTGGTGAATGCGCTTGTGGGCGAGGACATTGCGCCCACCGACGCGACGGAGGCCACCCGAATCGTAACGTGGTTCCGGCATGGGCCCACGCCGAAGGTGACCGCTAATCATCGCGGCGGCAGGCGATCGAACGTGCCGATCGGGCGCGATCCCAATGAGGGCGGCCTGACGTTCGACTTCGCCACGCTCGACCCCGAGGACATCGTCGACCTCGATGTGGAGTGGCCGGCCGCTGAGCTGATCGACACCACGATCATCGACACCCCCGGCACCTCGTCGTTGTCCCGGGACGTCTCGGAGCGCACCCTGCGCCTGCTCGTACCCGAGGACGGGGTGCCGCGCGTCGACGCGGTGGTCTTCCTGCTGCGGACTCTGAACGCCGCCGATATTGCGCTGCTCAAGCAGATCGGCGAACTGGTCGGCGGGTCGGCGGGCGCATTGGGTGTGATCGGTGTGGCCTCGCGCGCCGACGAGATCGGCGCCGGGCGCATCGATGCGATGTTGTCAGCCAGGGACGTCGCGACGCGCTTCACCGCCGAGATGGAGCGCACCGGAACATGTCAGGCCGTGGTGCCGGTGTCCGGGCTGCTGGCGTTGACGGCACGAACGTTGCGGCAGAGCGAGTTCGTCGCGTTGGAGAAGCTCGCCGGGGTGGACGCTGCCGAGCTGACGAAGGCGATGTTGTCGGTGGACCGCTTCGTCCGCGAGGACAGCTCGCTGCCCGTGGACGCCGCGACCAGGGCGGCGCTGCTGGACCGGTTCGGGATGTTCGGGATCCGGATCTCGATCGCGGTGCTGCGCGCCGGTGTCAGCGATTCGGTGGCCCTGGCCGACGAGTTGTTGGAGCGCAGCGGGCTGGTGGCGCTGCGGGAGGTCATCGATCAGCAGTTTGCGCAGCGGTCGGATCTGCTCAAGGCGCACACCGCGTTGTTGTCGCTGCGGCAGTTCGTGCAGACCAACCCGATCTACGCCACCCCGTACATCCTCGCCGACATCGACCCGCTGCTCGCCGATACGCACGCGTTCGAGGAGTTGCGCCTGCTGAGCCAGTTACGTTCGCGGCCAACGACTTTGAACGACGACGAGATGGCGTCGCTGCGCCGGATCATTGGGGGTTCGGGTACCGACGCGGCCAGCAGGCTCGGCCTTCAACCGGACAATCCGTACGACGGGCCGCGGGCGGCGTTCGCGGCGGCACAGCGCTGGCGCAGGCGTGCCGAGCATCCGCTGAACGACCCGTTCACCACTCGGGCCTGTCGGGCGGCAGTGCGTAGCGCGGAGGCCTTGGTGGCGGAGTACGCGGCCCGCGGCCGCTAGGGGGTCGGCGACTCCGTCACCGTCTCCGTCACGGTTTCGGTGCTGGTTTCGGTGCTGATGCTCGTCGTCGGCGGGGTGGTCGTGGTGGTCGTCGTCGTGGTGGTCGTCGGCTCGGTGGTCGTGGTGGTCTCCGGCGGCGCGGTGATGGTCTCCGTGACGGTCTGCGGTGACACCGACGTGGTGGGGACGACGGAGCGCGAGGTCGTGGTCAACGGCGTAAGCGAGGTGCGTTCGGTCGTCGAGTCGTCGCCGCTGATCAAGCTCGCGAGCAGCCACACGATGAGGGCGACGAGCAGGGCGCCGATCGCCCCGAACGCGACCAGTGCCGCCGGCTTGCGGTACCACGGTTCCGGCTCTTCGGGAGGCACACCGGGACCCCCGTCGCCGTAATTGATGTAGGCCGTGGGTTCGTTGTCGGGATTGTTCGGGTCGTCCGGAGATCCGTATCGCGCCACGGCCATCGATAGTAGGCGCTCAGGGGTACGGATTGAGCGTGCGCGTCACATTCGTCCGGGGTCGGCGCGTCGTGCGGGTCGTGGTGGGCTCCTCGGCCTCGCCGGCCTCACTGCTAGGCGGTGTCCGACTGGTCGTCGTCGAGGTGCTGGACGTGGTCTCTGTGCCTAAAGTCGTTTCACTGCCCGAGGTCGTCGACTCCGACGGCAGGGGGTCGTTGATCTCGGTGGTCTGCGGTGGGCTGGTGCTCGTGATGGTTCCCGTCGTGAGGGTCGCGGAGGGGCCCGTCGGGGTCTCTGTCGCCGTGAACGTCGGCTCGACGAAATCCACCGGCGCCGGCGTCTGCTCATTGAACCGCCCGGCGAAGAAGGAGATCGCCAGCACGAGGAGACCGATCGCGGCCAGGCCGAGAAGGCTTGCGCCGACGACTTCGGGGGTGCGGTTGTACCAAGGCTGCGGCGGCGGGTCTCCACCGCTGCGGTGATCGTTGCCGTTGCTGCCGGGCACGGCCACTGATCGTAGGGCCGGTGGCCCGCGCGCGCCTGTTCAGCGCAGTTGCGGCAGCACCTCGCGCGCGAAGAACTCCAGGTGGTCCAGGTCCGACATGTCGAGAACCTGCAGGTATACGCGCTGCACGCCCGCCTGCAGGAATGGTCCCAGCTTGTCGACGATTTCGGCGGGCGTGCCCACCGTGGGGGAGTTGCTGCGAAGCTCGTCGACCTCACGCCCGATCGCCGCCGCCCGGCGGGCGATCTCGTCCTCGTCGCGGCCCGCGCACAGCACGAACGCCGCGGAGTACATCATCGAGTCCGCGGACCGACCGGCGTCGGCGACAGCTGCGGCAACCCGCTCGAACTGCGTCTTGACCGTCTCCAGCGGTACGAACGGCACGTTGAACTCGGAGGCGAACCTCGCCGCGAGCGCCGGCGTCCGCTTGGCGCCCTGGCCGCCGATGATGACTGGCGGGTGCGGCGACTGCGCCGGCTTGGGCAGGCCGGGGGAGTCGACGATCGTGTAGTGCTGACCGGAGTAGTCGAACGTCTCACCCTGCGGCGTCGTCCACAGTCCAGTGATGATGTCGAGCTGTTCGCCGAGCCGGTCGAAGCGTTCGCGGAGCGGCGGAAACGGGATCGCGTACGCCTGGTGTTCGGCTTCGAACCAGCCCGCGCCGATACCGAATTCCACTCGGCCGCCGCTCATTTCGTCGACCTGCGCCACGGAGATCGCCAACGGCCCCGGATACCGGAAGGTCGCCGAGGTCACCATGGTGCCGAGACGGATCGTCGACGTCTCGCGGGCGATGCCTGCCAGGGTGACCCACGAGTCGGTCGGGCCGGGCAGTCCGTCGCCGCTCATCGCCAGGTAGTGATCGGAGCGGAAGAATGCGGAGAAGCCCAGCTCCTCTGCGGTCTGCGCGACGGCGAGTTGGTCGGCGTACGACGCGCCCTGCTGCGGTTCGACGAAAACCCGGAAATCCAGCGGTGAGCTCACGGCTGCCAGCTTAGGCGGCGTGCAGGTTGGTCAGTGCGACTCCGATGCGTGCTTCGACTTCGCTTAGGTGAACCACCGAGCGGCCGGGGAGCCGTGGGGCGGCCGAGGGGTACTGCGCGCCGGTAGGCGTGGTGAACTCGGCGTGGTGGCCACCGTCCACCTGGCAGGTTTGCACCTGCCAGCCCGGGGTCTCCTTGACGTAGTTGCACCGCTCGCACAGGCCCAGCCCATTGACCAGATGCGTTGGGCCACCGCGGTGTGCGGGCACCGCGTGGTCGCGGTGGCGAATCGGTGCATCGCAGTAAGGGGTGCGACATCGTTGATCGCGCAATCCGATGAAGCGGGCCATCGCCCGCGGGAAGCGCCGTGAGCGCGACTCCATCGTTACCAGCACCCCCGAGTCCGGACGTCTGTACAGCCGACGCAGTGTGGCTCGCGACCGCTTGTCCGAGGCGGCGGTCTGCACCAGCGTGCGCGCCACCGCGGCCGGTATCGGACCGTAGCCGTCGACGAGCGCTGGGCTTGTGTCGTCGCCCATCAACGCCTCATCCGAGATCACCAGGTTGACCGCGATCGGCTCGGGAACCTCGGCCGGCCGACCGGTGACCCGCTCCACCAGGGTGTCGGCCATCACCTGACCTCGTCCCCGGTCGTCGAAGGTGGTGTCGGAGGCGCGCTTGAGCGCGGCGTAGACGGACACCCCCTGGCGCATGGGCAGCAGCGCGGTCACGTAGGACATGGTGTCGGGCGCGGGCCGGATGGTCACGGTGCGATCGGCCTCGGCTCGTGCAGCGCGGTCGACGAACGCCTGAGGATCGAGCCGGTAGGCGATGGCTTTGGCATCTGCGGCGATGCGTGCGTCGCCCTTTCCCTCCAAAGTCTGTACATCCGAGCACATCTCGTCATCCAGCGCGCGGCGGTCCTCCACGCTCAGACAGGCGGACTCACGCACGATCAGTGTCGCCCGCCACTCCGACAGGACCCCGCCCTCCAACGCGGCCAGTGTGTGGGGCATCTCGTCGACCAACGCCTTGGCGAACCCGAGGTGGCGACCACCCTGCGACGGCGAGACGCGCCGGGCCAAGGCGATTTCGCTGGAAACCCCGCGACCCCGTTTGGCCGCGGGCACGCCGGCGGCGGCCTCGCTGGCGCGCCGTGAAGCGTCGAGCAGGGCCGAAGCCCGGGCCTGCCCCGCCGCGGCGGCCGCTTTAACCCGCTCCAACCAGGCGATCCGCTCGACCAGAGCAGCCTCGTCCACGCGGGGGTCCACCTCCGCCAGCTGCGTGGTCTCGAACATGTGTTCGACACTATCACGCAGCACCGACACGCGACGGCGAAACTGTGGCTACAGCCCGCGCCGGTTCTTGCGGACGGCGTCGACCACGGCTGCGTCGCCCTCGAACTCGACGCGAACCTCGTCGCGACCGGAGACGAACAGCAGCAATTCCTGCGCCTCGCCGATGACGGTCAACGGCTCACCCTTCCCGACGGTGGCGAGCGACTTGCCCTGCGGGGTCTTCAGCGTCATCCGAGCCGGCGCTTTCGCCAGCGTCATCCGGGCCATCAGCGGCAGTGACCGGGTCAGCGCTGTGACCGTGGCGTCGTCGAGAGGCCTCGGCTCCCAACCAGATTGGGCGCGGCGGACATCTTCGTGGTGGATGTACATCTCGCCCATGTTGGCCACCGGGTCGAGCAGCTTGAACGGCGAATACAGCGGCGGGCCGGACGCGACCTTGTCGAGCAGTGCCCCCCACTCGGAGCCCTGGGCGGTCTGCCGCTGGACCCTGTCGGTGTAACCGGCGAGCGCGGGGACCATGATGCCCGGCGTGGCGTCGAGCCTGCGTTCGCGCACCACCAGGTGCGCGGCGAGATCACGGGTCGTCCAGTCCCCGCACAGCGTGGGAGCGTCGGGACCCACCTCGCGCATGGTCTCGACGAGTGCGGCGCGTTCCCGTTGTGCAGCGGTGGTCATCTCTCCACCTTAGGGACGGCCACTCGTCACACGCCCCACTTGACCATCTCGCGGTCGGGATGAGCCGCGTGCCACGCCGCGATCGCGGCGTCCCAGTCCTCGCCGTCCAATTCCGTGAGCGAGGCGGGGAAGATGCCGTCCTCTTCCTTGCGGGTGTGCTCCCAGAGGTCCTCGACGGCGACGCGCACGGCTTGCTGATCGGCCTCCCTGGCCAGATCCACCGAGGCGAGCAGGTCGGCGAGTTCGCGGTGCTCACGAATCAGAGGCTCGATGTGTTCGGCGAACAACTCCTCGCCTTGGAGCACCTTGAACAGGCCCTCTTCCTCGCCGCGCCAGTGGGACTCGAGTGCCTCGGCCATCTCGGCCAGCAGGCGTCGCGCGGTGTCGAGGTCACCGCGGTCTATGCGGCGGACGGCCTCGCCGCCCAGGTTGAGGACATGGGCGTGCTCCGCGATGTAGTCGCGGATCAGCGGCAAGTCACGGCACCCGCAGTACTGACACATCGCTCGCGGTCCTCAGGTATAAGCGACATGGACACGGTCGATGACCCCCTCGAACGGGAACGGGGCGCGCTCGCGGTAGTCCAGTGAAACCGGTGAGCCGAGGCAGGTGCCGATGTCGAGGCAGTCGTTGGCGGTGAACAACAGCGGCGCGCTCACGGGAACCTGTCCTGTCGCAACGGTTCCCCCTCCGACAACCAGAGTGATGTCCAGTGGTCCGGCGGGTCGCTGTTCGGCGTAACGGGTCTGAACCGAGATGGTGGTGCGCCCCGGCGGGACCTTCGCGTCGGACCGGATCTTGGTGCGCTGCAGGATGAACAGGTTGTACTCGTAACACAAGTACCCGTCGTCGAAATAACAGGTCAACCCTCCGGCGCCGGCTCCGAGCGCATACAGCACGCCGTTCGCGTCTGCGGGCACCTCGGCCTCGATCGTGACGACATTGTTCTTGTTGCCCAGCGCTGGTGCACAGAACTCTGGCATGCGCACCGTATCTGCCGAGAACTCCCACTCCCGGTACGGCGGGGAGATCCGCAACTCGGGGTGATAGACCGGCACCCACAATCCGCCGCCGATTGGGAGCACCGAATTGCGCGCCGCCTCGATGGCGAACACCTCCCGCAGCTGGGCGAGCTTGTCGGGGTGCTGCTCCGCGAGATCATCAGCCTGCGACCAATCTTCGTCGAGGTGGTACAGCTCCCAAACATCGGCATCGGGGGTCCACGTCGCGATGCCCTCGGGCTGGCCGGGCACCCACGGCAGCCGAGGCCCACGGGCACAGGCCATCCATCCCTGGTGGTAGATCGCGCGGCTGCCCATGATCTCGAAGTACTGAGTCTCCTTGCCGCCCGCGGCCGTGCGGTCGACAAGGGTGGACGCGAAACTTGCTCCGGCAAGCGGTATCTGCGGTTCACCGTTGACCACGCGCGGTGCCTCGATGCCGACAACGTCGTAGATGGTGGGCACCACGTCGTTGCAGTGCAGGAAGGTGTCGCGCGGTACCGGATCGGGACCGATTCTCGCCGGCCACTTGACCGCCATCGGGTTGCGGGTGCCGCCGAGATGCGAGGCGAGCAGCTTCATTCCCTTATACGGTGTGCTGCCCGCCCATGCCCACCCGGCGTGGTACTGGTTGTCAACCAGAGGTGACCCGAGCACGTCGAGGCCGCCGAGCTCGTCGAGCGCGTCGATGTGCTGGCGGACTGTTGTCGGAATCCCGTTCTGCGCCAACAATTCGGCGATCGTGCCGTTCTGGCCTTCACCCGATGAACCGTTGTCGCCCCAGATGTAGAGGAACAGCGTGTTGTCGCCGTAGCCGAGCCGGTCCAACTCGTCGGCGAGACGGCCGACTTGGACGTCGACATGCTCGGCGTAGCCCGCCGCGACCTCCATGAGGCGCCGCTGAAACGGCTTCTCGTCCTCGGGGATGCTGTCCCAGGACGCCAGGGTGTCGTCGCGCTCGGTGAGCTTGCAGTCCGGTGGAAGCCAGCCCTTCTCCTTGGCCCGCTCGAACACACGCTGTCGGTAGGCGTCCCAGCCGTCGTCGAACCTGCCTGCGTACTTGTCCGCCCATTCCTTCATGATGTGGTGTGGGCCGTGCAGGCATCCGCTGGCCCAATACATGAAGAAGGGCTTGTCGGCGTTTAATGCCTTGTGCCGGCGTAACCAGGCGACGGCGTCGTCGGCCAGATCCTCCGAGAGGTGATAGCCCTCCTCCGGTGTCCGGGGTGGCGTGACGACGGTGGTGTTGCGCACCAGGTGCGGCTCGTACTGGGAGGCCTCGCCGGCGAGGAATCCGTAGAAGTACTCGAAACCCAAACCGGTAGGCCAATTCTCGAATGGCCCCGCGGCCGTCGTCTCTTCGGCCGGGGTGTTGTGCCACTTGCCGAACGCGGCGGTGGCATAGCCGTATTGTTTGAGCACTTCGGCGACCGTCGCGCTGGACCGCGGGATCTTTCCGGCGTAACCGTCCCAGTCGTTGGCCAGTTCCGCGATCTGACCGTTGCCGATCTCGTGGTGGTTGCGTCCGGTCAGCAGTGATGCCCGAGTGGGCGAGCACATCGCGGTGGTGTGAAACCTGTTGTACGACACTCCCTCGGCGCAGACCCGATCCAGGGTGTCGGTGCGGACTTCCCCGCCGAACGTCGTCGGCAGGCCGGGGCCGGCGTCGTCGATCAGCACGATGATGATGTTGGGCGCATCGTCGTGCAGGCGCCGCGGGACGGTCCGCTGGGCGTAGGTGGACTCCTGGAGCGTGCGGCCGGCGATGCTGGCCGACGGAATGGGCGCGAACGGTAGCGTCTCGCCCCCCGGCAGCTTCGCAGCGACCACATCGGTGTCAGCACGTTCGGGCATCGTGGTCCTTTCGCCGGTTCCGACTCATCACCCTAGACACTGCGGGCTGTGGTCATCGCAGGAACGGATTGTGTTCCGGCAGCGGCTTGATCAGCGGGTCGAGCAGCGCAGCGGACTGTTCGATGGTGAGCACGTCGGCCGGGTCGAGCATGATGAACTCGCGTGCGTTCTCGTCGTACTCCCACACGTCCTCACCGACGAGCAGTCCGTCTTCGTAGGGCCAGATCATGTGCTCGGCGGTCTTGACCAGATAGGTGGCCTGAGGATCGGCGGGCACCCCCTCGGCCGCCAGGATGGCGCCGGGGGTTTGTTGATAGATGAACGAGGTCGACACGATCATGTCGTCGCTGACCGCCAGCTTCTCGTCGTCGACATAGAAAACGCACTGCGCCGTGTCCCGCCATTGCCGGTACAGCGCCTTGACGGCATCCGCGCCCTCGACGGTCACGCTCTTGCCGAGCATGTTGAAGTGGTAGACGGGTTTCTCGACCGTCATGTCCGGAGCGAAGATCTCCTCGTACCGGCCGGCCATCTCCAGGTAGCGGTGCCGGTTGTAGGCGTGCAGCAGGTAGAGATGACGGGGGTTGTCCGTGGTCTCGATCAAGCGCTCCACGGCCCGGTTGGTCTGGGAGATGTCGAATCTGCTCATGGTGGGTTCCTTTCAGGCTGTGGTGAACAGGTTTCGTAGGACGGATTTCTTGAACTTGCCGGTTGCGGTGCAGGGGATCGCTTCCATGAACTCGAACCGGTCGGGCAGTTGCCATTTGGCGAACTCCCGGGCTAGGTGGTCGCGCAGTTCATCGGCCGATGCTCGCCCGCCGTCGCGGAGCACCACGACGGCCAGCGGGCGCTCGCCCCAGCGTTCGTCGGGCACCGCGATCACGGCGGCCTGCGCGACGGCGGCGTGCGACATGAGCTGGTTCTCCAGGTCCACCGAGGAGATCCATTCGCCGCCGGACTTGACGAGGTCTTTCGACCGATCGCAGATCCGGATGCAGCCGTGCGGGTCGATCCGAACCACGTCTCCGGTGCGGAACCAGCCGTCGGGTGTGAAGCTGTCGGCACCCCGCCCGCTGTGGTAGCTCGACGCGACCCAGGGGCCGCGCACCTCCAATTCGCCCATGGCGGCGTCGTCCCAGGCGATGAGCGCTCCGTTGTCGTCGCGCGCCCGGATCTCGAAGAACGGGGTGGCGGCACCCTGCCGGGTGCGATGGCTGTACTGCTCGTCACGCTCGCTCTCGAAGAGGCGCCCCGGCAGCCGGCAGACGGCTCCCAGCGGTGCGGTCTCGGTCATTCCCCACGCCTGCACGACGGTCAAGCCGTGGCGGTCGAACCCCTCGAACATCGACCGCGGCACGGCCGCCCCCCCGACGATCAGCCGGTCCAGCTCGGACAGGTCCCACTTGTCCGGTTCGGCGTCGAGTGCCGCGAGCATCCCCATCCACACCGTCGGCACACCCGCCGTCATCGTGACCCGTTCAGCGGCACACAGGTCGAGCACGCTCTCGGCATCCAGCCGCGGCCCCGGCAACACCAGACGGGCGCCGGCCAGCGCCGCCGCGTACGGCAGGCCCCACGCGTTGGCGTGGAACATCGGCACGACGGGAAGAATCGTGTCGTGTGCCGATACCGCCAGCTGGTCGGGCAGCGCGGCGACAAGCGAATGCAACGTCAGCGCCCGGTGGGAATACACCACACCCTTGGGCCGTCCGGTGGTGCCGGACGTGTAACACATCGCCGCCGCGCGGTGTTCGTCGAGAACGGGCCACTCGACAGGCTCGGCGTCGGCTATGAGCGACTCGTAGTCCAGTGTTCCCGCCGGTGCTTCGCCGGTGTGCGTGACGACGATGACGTGCGCGAAAGAGCATGCGCTACAGAAGCGTTCGAACACCTCCAACAGTGACTCGTCGACGACGATCACGTTGTCTTCGGCGTCGCCGACGATGTAGCCGAGTTCGTCGGGAAACAGCCGCGGGTTGAGTGTGTGGATGACCGCACCCATGGCGGGAACCGCGAAGTACAGTTCGAGGTGTTCACTCTGGTTCCACAGCAAGGTGGCCACCGGTTCGCCCTCGCGCACACCGAGTGCCGACAGTGCTCCGGCGAGCCGTCGTGCCCTACTCGCGCAGGCGCCGAGGGTGGTTCGGGCGATCGCCCCCGACGGACGGCGTGACACGACCGGCTGGTCGGCGTGGAACCGTTCGGCGCGTTCCACGATGGCGGTCAGCGTGAGTGGGTAGTCGTCCATGCTGTTGCTGCGCAGCATGTGGGCGGTCATGAGGTCGCCTTCCTGCGAGTTGGGGTCTTCCTGCGTTGCGACATGGCTGAATTCGCCGCATCGGCGGCGTCACGCAGTTCGTCCAGGCCGGCGCGCAGAGCGTCGAGGATCGGCCACGGGTCGTCGACGAGTTCGCGGTCGACGACGATGCCGAACTCGAGTGAGTCCTGGTAGCTCATCACGGTGATGTTGATGCCGATTCCGTCGAGCACCCCCGAGACCGGGAACTGCGCGCGCTGGCGGGCACCGCCGAGGTACAGCGGGGCCGACGGGCCCGGAACATTCGAGATCATCACGTTCGCAGGCTGATTCAGCCCGCGCAGGCCCGCCAGTCGCGATGTCGCCCTGGCCGCCTGAGCGAACAGCGCCGGGGGGATGAAGTGGTTGGCGTCCTGCAGCAGCGATGCGGGCAGCGCGCGGTGGCGCTCCTTGGCGTCGCTCATGGCCTCGTTGATGCGGCTCAGCCGCACAACCGGATCGGCCTCATCGGTGGGCAGCGCGGTCAACATCACCGAGACCCGGTTGCCGAAGGTGCCGCGCTGCTCCGGGGTTCGCACCGACATCGGGATGAAGCTGGCGAGCGGCTCGCCGGGCAGCTCGGCCTGGTCGCCGAGCCAGGACCGCAGACCTGCGGTGCAGATGGCCAGGACGACGTCGTTGACGGTGCATCCGAACGTGTTCTTGATGCCCTTGACCTCGCCGAGTGGCAACGAGCCGAAGGCGACGCGGCGGTGCGGTGACACGCGGGCCTGAAACCGGGTGCGCGGCGCGGAGATGTCGCTGCCGCGCAAAGTCGCGCCGACGGCGCCGCCCCGCAACGCGCGCTTGACCAGCCGGCTGCTGCGGGCGATGGCCTTCACGCCGGGCAGGTGCCGAATGGTCGGCACATCGTCGAGGTGCGGCAACGCTGTCGGGCCCGCGCCCAGCACCCGAAACGGCTGGCGCAGCAGGCCCAAAAGGCCGCGGCCCAGCATTTCGACCTCTGAAGGGAAGCTCTCGGCGAGGACCTCCGTCGCGGGTTCGCGCTCGCGGCCCGTCGTGTCGTCGAGCAGGATGCTCATCACCTCGGCGCCGGACACGCCATCGACCGCGGCGTGGTGCATCTTCGTCAGCACCGCGACACCGCCACCGGCGAGGCCGTGGATCACGTACACCTCCCACAGCGGGCGCGCCCGGTCGAGTTGGCGGCCGATGATGCGAGCCACCTGCTCGGCGAGCTGGCGCGCGTCACCCGGCGACGGGAGCGCGAGTTCACGGACGTGGTACTCGATGTCGAAGGTGCCGTCGTCGACCCAGTACGGGTAGTCCAGAGCGAACGGGACCTGTGCGAGCCGCCAGCGGAAGGTGGGCAACAGATGCAAGCGGCTGCCGATGACGTCTCGGACGAGCTCCGCATCCAGCGGCAGGCCGGCCGCGGTGTGCGACTCGTAGACACCGAGGACGCTGACGTGGCCTTGCACGCGATCGTTTTCCATTGCCAGGAACTGGGCGTCGAGGCTGGTCAGTTGTCTCATACCACGATGGTCGTCCGGGCGGGCCCCGGCTTTCTTGTCTGCGCGCGCCAACGTTGTGCCCGGCCGTTGTGGAATTTGCGCATCACCGGTTGGCCGGCGGCGATACCGTGCTCTGCATGGAGCCGGCCTGGGCGGGCGCGCGCGGTGAGGACCGATGTCGGGTGTGGTCGTCGGTGCTGTGTCCTGCGGCCACCGAACTCGCGGCGCGGGCCAATGAGATCTCTGCTGTGGTCAACGATTTCACCAGCGAGCGGCTCCCCGAACTGCTCGCCAGCGCCGAGGCGCTCGAAGTGAACCGGGCGAGCACCGAAGCCAGTATCCGAGATTTCGCCGAGGTGTTGCTGGCCGGTGCCGATCCCGGCGAGGCGGCCCGGCTGGCATCGCCTACGCTGGCCTACGCCCAGGACGGTGCGCAACACGCCATCCCGTTGGCCACCCTGATGCGCAGCTACCGGCTCGCACACGCCGCGACCGCCCAGCACTTCACCTCGATCCTAGAAACCCACGCGCGCGACGCCGAGGAGCTGATCCTGGCAACGGAATTGAGTTCTGAGTGGATGTTCGCCTATGTGGACGCCGCGCTGTGTTTGGTGGAAGAGGTCTACACGGCAGAGCGGGACCGATGGCTGCGCAGTGCCGCCGCGAGCCAGGCCGAGACCATCGGCACCATCCTGGCCGGCGCGCCGATCGACACCGAGGTGGCGAGCAGGCGGTTGCGCCACGACGTCCGCCGAGTGCACGTCGCGGCGATCGCTTGGCTGGACTCGCATGAGGAGGGCCGCAACACCCAAGCACTGCTGGAGTCAGCCATCCGCGACATCGCCGCGGCGATCGGTGACCAGAAGCCACTGGTGCATCCGCTCGGCATCCTCTCGGCAGCGGCGTGGATCGGCTCGCACAGCGAGGTTCCGTCGAAAGTGCTCGACGAGTTGCGCTTTCGCACCGCCACGGCGCCAGGGGTACGGATCGCGGTCGGGGAGCCCGCGCGCGGCATCGCGGGTTTCCGGAGCAGTCACGTTGAGGCGCTTGAAGCCCAACGGGTCGCCCGGCTAACCGGGCGCCCGGCGGGCAGTGTCACGCGTTACCACACCGTCTCGCTGCGTGCGCTTGCCACCGTCGACGCCGACCAGGCAGCGGCGTTCGTGCGACGCGAACTCGGCAAGCTGGGGGCAACGGATGAGGCGACCCGCCGGCTGGCCGCGACGCTGCGGACCTACCTCGAGGAGAACGGCAGCCGCGGACGGACCGCCAAACGGCTGCACGTGCACGAGAACACCGTCGCCTACCGGATCCGTCAGGCCGAGGAACTACTGGGGCGCCCGGTGGACAAGCGCACCCTCGAGTTGCGCGCCGCACTGGCCCTCGTCGAGCTGGTCACCTAGTCAGCATCGCCTCGCGCACCCGCCCGACGCCGGCCAGCCGAGCGACCTCGCCTACCAAAACCGGTGCGAGAGCGCCGAATCCGACCAGCAGTCGCATGCCGGCCGACGCGACCGTCGTCTCTGGCCTATCCCGCTCGACCGCCTGGGCCACCGCTCGCGCGACGTCCTGCGGTGTGCTCGTGCCGAATCCGCGCGGAAGGGTGACGCCGGTGTCGGCCAACATTCCGGCGTCCCGGATCGGTCCGGGGAAGACGGTCGAAACCTCGACGCCCGTTCCGTGCAGTTCCTGCCGCAGGGCCAGGCCGAGGCCCCGCAAGCCCCACTTCGTCGCCGTGTAGACCGAGCCGTTGCCCGGGGTCGCGATCAGGCCCGCTCCCGAGGAGATGAACACGATGTGCCCGCGCCCGCGTCGCTTCATCGGGCCCACCGTCGCCCGTGCGAGGGCCGCCGGAGCGAGAAGATTGACGCGGATGGCATCGGCGATCTCGGCGTCGCTCAGCATCGCCAGGTCTTCCGGGATGCCGACGCCTGCGTTGGCGACGAGCACGTCGACTGGGCCCGCGCGGTCCATCAGGTCGCGCACCTGATCGAGGTCGGCGAGGTCGGCGGTCAGCCCATGGGCTGCCGGTCCCAGTTCGCCGACCAACCGCTTGAGCTCCAGCTCGCGCCGGCCCGTGACCGTCAGCGAACATCCGCGCGCGGCCAGTTCATGTGCGATGGCGTGGCCGATTCCGCCCGTTGCGCCGGTGACCAGGGCGTGTCGACCCGCCAGCTGCGTCATTTCGCCATCTCGGCGGTCCGGGCAGCGACCCACCGCGCCAGCGGCGGAGCGCAGCGCGAGAGGACATACATGACGTGCGCCTCGGCGGCGATGGGCGCCACGGCGCGGTCTCGGTCGACTGTGCGCAGGATGTTGTACGCGACGCGCTCGGGTGAGTACCCGCGCTTGCGGTAGGTCGACGCGAGCCGGGTGCGGCGCTCGTCGAGGTCCCCGTCGCCGCGGATCCGGCTGTTCTGCGTGATGGCGGTGTCGATGATGCCCGGGCACACCGCCGTGACGCCGATGCGGTGTGGCTTGAGCTCCACCCTTAAGGCCTCCGACAACCCGAGGACGGCGAATTTCGTTGCGCTGTAGGCGCTCAGCTGAGGGTTGGCCAGCAGGCCGGCGGCCGAGGACAGGTTGACGACTTGCCCGCCGCGGCCGGACTCGATCATGGTGGGCAGGAAGGCGTCGCAACCGTGCACGACTCCCATCAGGTTGACGCCGATCAGCCACTGCCAGTCCTTGGCGCTGGTGTCGAGGAACCCGCCGACCAGTCCCACGCCGGCGTTGTTGACCACCATGTCCACCCGGTCGAAGCGGTCGAACGTCGCGTCGGCGAACGCGGACATCTCTGCGGCGTCGGACACATCGACATGGCGGGTCAGCACCTGTGTTCCCCGGCTTCGACCCGCATCGGCGGTGTGGGCCAGACCGGCGTCGTCGATGTCGCACAGCGCGAGGTGGGCGCCGCGTTCGGCGCACAGCCGCGCCAGCTCGCGGCCGATGCCGCTGCTCGCGCCGGTGATCACCGCCACCCGGTCGGTGAGGTCTGCGGTTCTGAGTCGGGAACTCGATCGAGGCATGGCGACCACGTTATGGCCGTGACGTCGTGGATCGCTCGTGCGAAGCCGCCAACTGGTCCCTTGCCCGTTGTGGGGCAACGACAATGGCACGCATCCCGGCGCCTCTCACGTCAGGTACTGAATGAGATGAGCGCCGATGAGGGCCATGGCTTCGCGCGCAGTATCCGTTTGCGATCTCGTGAAGCCGTGGTCGATGCCGGGGAAGCGGCGGTGCGTGGTGGCCACACCTCGGCGAGCGAATTCTCTTGCGAGCGCGTCACCTTCAGGGCCGAGCGTGTCGAGTTCGCCGGTCATGACAAGACTGGGCGGCATGGCTTCGGCGAGGGCGGTGTCGAACACCGGGGAGGCCAGTGGTTCGCGTCGGACGCTCGGGTCGACGACGTAGGCCTCGATGGCCGAGCGTTGAGTCGTCGGGGAGATCCGCGGCCGCTATTTCGTCGACGTTCGATCGAAGCGCGAGAGGTCCGTGACCGAGTCGGCCACCGCGCGTCATGTTCGCTTGTGCCGGCGTGACGAAAGCTCGCAGCGAATATGTCGCGGTCCCACCTACCGGCCCGGGGACCAATCCGGGAACAAAACCTGCGGTGGCCCCGTTGAGCCTATCGATACTTGAGTGGAACAGACTCAAGTCTGGGTTGACAGGTTATAGTCTGTCGGCGCAGTCTTGAGTGCGGTGCACTCAGACCCAAAGAAGCAGACTATTCAGGAGGAACCAACATGGCTCGTGCGGTCGGAATCGACCTCGGGACCACCAACTCCGTCGTCGCGGTACTGGAGGGTGGCGACCCCGTCGTCGTCGCCAACTCCGAGGGCTCCCGCACCACGCCGTCCGTCGTCGCGTTCGCGCGCAACGGTGAGGTGCTGGTCGGCCAGCCCGCCAAGAACCAGGCGGTGACCAACGTCGACCGGACGATCCGTTCGGTCAAACGGCACATGGGCACCGACTGGTCGGTGGAGATCGACGGCAAGAAGTACACGGCGCAGGAGATCAGCGCCCGGACGCTGCAGAAGCTGAAGAGGGACGCGGAGAGCTACCTCGGTGAGGACATCACCGATGCGGTCATCACCGTGCCCGCCTACTTCAACGACGCCCAGCGTCAGGCCACCAAGGAGGCCGGCCAGATCGCCGGGCTCAACGTGCTGCGCATCGTCAACGAGCCGACCGCGGCAGCGCTCGCGTACGGCCTGGACAAGGGCGAGAAGGAACAGACGATCCTGGTCTTCGACCTCGGCGGCGGCACGTTCGACGTCTCGCTGCTGGAGATCGGCGAGGGTGTCGTCGAGGTGCGCGCCACCAGCGGTGACAACCACCTGGGCGGCGACGACTGGGACGACCGGATCGTGGAGTGGCTGGTCGACAAGTTCAAGGGCACCTCCGGCATCGACCTGACCAAGGACAAGATGGCGATGCAGCGGCTGCGTGAGGCCGCCGAGAAGGCCAAGATCGAGCTGAGCTCGAGCCAGAGCACGTCGATCAACCTGCCGTACATCACCGTCGACGCGGACAAGAATCCGCTGTTCCTCGACGAGCAGCTGACCCGCGCCGAGTTCCAGCGCATCACCCAGGATCTGCTCGACCGCACGCGTCAGCCGTTCCAGCAGGTGGTCAAGGACGCCGGCATCTCGGTGTCCGATATCGACCATGTGGTCCTGGTCGGCGGCTCGACCCGCATGCCCGCGGTGTCCGATCTGGTCAAGGAGATGACCGGCGGCAAAGAGCCCAACAAGGGCGTCAACCCGGACGAGGTCGTCGCGGTGGGCGCCGCCCTGCAGGCTGGTGTGCTCAAGGGTGAGGTGAAAGACGTTCTGCTGCTTGACGTCACGCCGCTGTCCCTCGGTATCGAGACCAAGGGTGGCGTCATGACCAAGCTGATCGAGCGCAACACCACGATCCCGACCAAGCGGTCGGAGACCTTCACCACCGCCGACGACAACCAGCCGTCGGTGCAGATTCAGGTCTATCAGGGTGAGCGCGAAATCGCGGCGCACAACAAGCTGCTCGGCAGCTTCGAGCTGACCGGTATCCCGCCGGCTCCGCGCGGTGTGCCCCAGATCGAGGTCACCTTCGACATCGACGCCAACGGCATCGTGCACGTGACCGCGAAGGACAAGGGCACCGGCAAGGAGAACACGATCCGCATCCAGGAGGGCTCCGGCCTGTCCAAGGAAGAGATCGACCGGATGATCAAGGACGCCGAGGCGCACGCCGAGGAGGACCGCAAGCGTCGCGAGGAGGCCGACGTCCGTAACCAGGCCGAGTCGCTGGTCTACCAGACGGAGAAGTTCGTCTCCGAGCAGCGCGGCGGCGAGGGCGGCTCCAAGGTCCCCGAGGAGACGTTGGCCAAGGTCGACTCCGCGATTGCCGATGCCAAGAAGGCGCTGGAAGGCACCGACATCGGTGAGATCAAGTCGGCGATGGAGAAGCTGGGCGTCGAATCGCAGGCGCTGGGCCAGGCCATCTACGAGGCCACCCAGGCCGAGCAGGCCGCGGGCGGCGGCGCCGACGCCGGTCCGGCGGACGACAACGTCGTGGACGCCGAGGTCGTTGACGAGGACGCTGACAAGGAGAACAAGTGACAGGAAACGATCCGCACGAGCCGGTGACCGTCACCGACAAACGGCGCATCGATCCGGTCACCGGCGAAGTGAGAGAAGCAGGTTCGGGTTCGGCGGCCGGTGAGGCCGGGGCGGCATCAAGCCCCGGCGAGCCGGCGCCGGACGCGCCCGCACAGAAGGCGGCAGGGGAGGAGGCCGACAAGGCCTCCGAACTGCTGGCCGATCTGCAGCGGGTACAGGCCGATTTCACGAACTACCGCAAGCGTGCGTTGCGCGATCAGCAGGTGGCGGCCGACCGGGCGAAGGCCTCGGTCATCTCGGCGCTGCTGCCGATTCTCGACGACCTCGACCGCGCGCGTAGCCACGGGGACCTCGAGAGCGGTCCGCTCAAGGTGATGGCCGACAAGCTGGTCAACACCCTTGAAGGGCTTGGCCTTTCGGCGTTCGGCGCCGAAGGCGACGAGTTCGACCCTGAACTCCACGAGGCCGTGCAGCACGAGGGTGAGGGCACTCACCCCGTCTTGGGCACCGTGATGCGACGCGGTTACAAGGTCGGCGATCAGGTCGTGCGCCACGCCTTGGTGGGCGTGGTGGACACGGTCCCCGACGGCGGTGACGGCGCCGCGGGTGACGCTTCGCCGGAAGCCGAAGCCTGATGGGGAGAAGGTGGCGCGGAATAGCCGAAACGGGCGGATTCTGCGCCACCTTCGACTCGGCGGCGGCGACTAATCCGGCGCGATTCGTCGTCAATCATCAAAATCGGAATGAGACTGCGATAAACAGACAAGAGCGGAAGGAGGTGACGCGGTATGGCCCAGCGTGAGTGGGTCGAGAAGGACTTCTACAAGGAGCTCGGCGTCTCCTCTGACGCCAGCGATCAGGAAATCAAGCGGGCGGCCCGAAAGCTACTCGCGGAAAACCATCCCGACCGCAATCCGGGGAACTCGGCTGCCGAAGAGCGGTACAAGGCCGTCTCCGAGGCCAAAGAGGTGCTGACGGATCCGGCCAAACGCAAGGAGTACGACGAGACCCGGCGCTTGTTCGCCAACGGCGGTTTCGGCCGCGGTCGGTTCGGCGGCGGTGGCGGCTTCGGCGGCGGCGACGGCGTCGAGTTCAACCTGAACGACCTCTTCGATGCGGCCGGCCAGACCGGCGGCGCCAACATCGGCGATCTCTTCGGTGGGCTCTTCGGCCGCGGCGCTCAGCAGCCGCGACCCAGCAGGCCGCGCCGCGGCAACGACCTCGAGACCGAGACGGAGCTGTCGTTCCTGGAAGCCACCAAGGGTGTGGCGATGCCGTTGCGGCTCACCAGTCCCGCACCGTGCACGAACTGTCACGGCAGCGGCGCCCGCCCCGGCACCAGCCCGAAGGTCTGCCCGAACTGCAACGGGTCCGGGGTGATCAACCGCAACCAGGGCGCGTTCGGGTTCTCCGAGCCGTGCACGGAATGCCGTGGCAGCGGCTCGATCATCGAGCACCCCTGCCAGGAGTGCAAGGGCACCGGTGTGACCACCCGCACCCGCACGATCAACGTGCGGATCCCGCCGGGCGTCGAGGACGGACAACGAATCCGGTTGGCCGGCCAGGGCGAAGCGGGCCTGCGCGGTGCACCGTCGGGCGACCTGTACGTCACCGTTCACGTGCGTCCCGACAAGGTGTTCGGCCGCGACGGCGACGACCTGACCGTCACCGTACCCGTCAGCTTCCACGAGTTGGCGCTTGGTACAACGCTTTCGGTGCCGACGCTCGAGGGCAAGGTCGGTGTTCGGGTGCCCAAGGGCACGTCGGACGGGCGCATCCTGCGCGTGCGCGGGCGCGGTGTGCCGAAACGCTCCGGCGGACACGGCGATCTGCTCGTGACGGTGAAGGTCGCGGTCCCGCCCAATCTCGAGGGTGAGGCGGCCGAGGCGTTGGAGGCCTATGCGAAGGCGGAGCGGGCCAGCGGCTTCGATCCGCGGGCTGGATGGGCAGGTGCGTGATGGCAGCGAAACGGCCGAACGACGAGGCGCGGACGTTCCTGATCTCCGTCGCCGCTGAGCTGGCCGGCATGCACGCCCAGACGCTGCGCACCTATGACCGGCTCGGCCTGGTGCGCCCGCAACGCACCTCGGGCGGCGGCAGGCGTTACTCGCAGCACGACGTCGAACTTCTCCGCGAGGTGCAGCGGCTGAGCCAGGACGAGGGTGTCAACCTCGCCGGGATCAAACGCATCATCGAGCTGACCAACCAGGTCGAGGCGCTGCAGGCTAGGGTCCGGGAGCTGACCGACGAAGTGGAGGCGTTGCGGGGGTCTCAGCGCCGCGATCTGGCCGTGATGCCGAAGAGCACCGCGGTCGTGGTCTGGCAACCTGGAGCCGCTCGGCGGCGACGTCAGGCGGAGTAACAAACTCCTCAAGAAACAATGATCGAGAACCGAGCGGTCTCCGGCTTGCCGGGGGCCGCTTTTCGGTATCCGCCTCTGCGTAGCGCATCCGTCGGTGCCGCCATCGGTTCGATACCGATCAGGTCGTCATTGGGTGGGGCGAACAGTTGCGCTGCGGGATAACCGGTTTCGAACCGGACCTCGATGCGGCGCTCACCGCCGGCGAGGGTGAACACCGCGCCTTCTGGGACCTGGTCGAAACCGTCGTCGTAGGCGGTGACCTTCAATTGCTCTGCGCCGCCGGGCCATTGCTCGTGAGCGCCGGTGGGGATGTCGTTGTCGTCCACCGGCAGGTGGCGCATCGCCGGGGTGCTCAGCGTCCACTCCTCGCGCGGGACGCCGGGGATCTTCAGGTACGGGTGGTAGCCGAAGCACAGCGGCACGTCCGCCGACGAAGTGGGCGCGACCGTCGTCTCGATGGTGAGCGTGCGATCGCCGAGCGTGACGTGTTGGGTGAGTAGGTGCGGAAACGGAAACGACGCGAGCAGTTCGGCGTTGGCGCCGTAGTCGAGTTCGGCGGTCAGCATGTTCTCGGTGCGGGTGGTGACCTTCCACCCCGGGTAGGCGGCGAGCACACCGTGAATCGGCGCGCCGTGCTCGTCGGTGCGGACCCCGTTTGCGCCCGGGGTAAGGGTGACGACCGACCCGTCGACCTCATAGGTATTGGCGCTCAACCGGTTCGCCCACGGATACAGGATCGGGATGCCCATCGTCTTGCCGTTGTTCACGTAGGCGGTCAAGCCGCGGCGCTGACCGAGGAATTCGTCGCCCGACTCGGCCAGCGACGTGCCGATCATCCCGGCAGCCGGGACGAAAGTCGCGGTCAGGTCCGACGACGGGTCCTTCAGCGTGACGGCATCGAAGTCAACCACCAGACGATCGTCGCACGCCGGGCTCAGATGAAGCCACGACAGCGCGTGCCTGCGCGATTTGTGAAACCAGCTGCGCTCATCGCGACGAAACCGTCGTCAGATTCACAATTCAGCGGGTGCGACCGCCGTCGTGCCGCGCGATTCAGGAGCTCAGCGGATCGTGCTGAATGCGTTCGGCCGGTGCTCCTTTGGCGAGCAGCGCCGCCTTGGTCGCCGTCACCATGTTCGGGCTTCCGCAGATCAGGATCTGCCGATCGCCCCAGTTGCCGTAGCGGGTGACGACGTCGGCCAGCGTGCCGGTCTGTCGCACGTGCAGGCCGCGCGGCGGTTGCACGTCCGGATACTCGGCGGCCCACGGCGGGTCGACGTTGAACTCCGAGACCGGGGTGACCGACAGCCAAGGGTTCTGCGACGCGATCTCCCACAGCGTGCGCAGGTCGTACAGGTCGCAGGGATACCGTCCGCCGAAGAACAGGTGGACCCGCGGGTTGACGGCCCACCGGGTCAGGTCCATGATCAGCGTCCGCAGCGGCGCCAGCCCGGTACTGCCGGCCACCATCAGCACGTCGCCACCATCGCGGTCCACGTGCAGCCCGCCATGCGGATTGGACAGCCGCCATCTGTCACCGGGTTTCGTCTCGGCGACGATCGCGGTGCTCACCATGCCGCCGGCCACCGAGCGGATGTGGAATTCGATCGCGCCGGAGGGCTCGGTCGGTATCGACGGGCTCAGATACCGCCACCGGCGCGGCCACTGCGGAACCTGAACCGTCACGTACTGGCCCGGGTGGTAGAACAGCGGACGGTCCAGTTGCAATCGCACGACGGAGACGTCGCGGGTGACCCGCAGGTGCTCGATGACCGTGCCGTCGCAGAACGGCGGCCCCTGCTCCGCGTCGGCGGCCCCGCGCATCACCCCGATCATCAACGCGACGACGTCGTGTGCGGTCTCGGCGAGCCTGTCGTCCCAGCGCTCGGCCAAGTGATTACGGAAGCTGGCGTACAGCGCGGTTTGCATGGTGTCGTAATGCCGTTGCAGGACACCGTATTTACGGTGGTCCCGGCCGAGCTGAGCGAGGAAGGCGACCGGTTCCTGGGCCCGTTGGGCGACGAGTTCGCCCAGCACCCAGGTGACGGCGTGGCCGAACCGCTGACGCTGCTCGTCCATGTCCGGCGGAAACAGGTCGCGCACCGAGATGTCGATCGCGAACCAATGGGTGTAGAAGCTGCGGATCAGGTCCGAGCCGGACGCGGGATCGACCGCGTCGCGCAGCATGCTCAGCGCTTCACGGTCGTCGAGTCCCACGCGGCCCGAGTGTATGTCAGCCGGGCGTCACCCTTCGCTGCCGAAGCGCCGCCAGCACGATGAGCGCCACTCCGACGGCCGTCCAGCAGGCCAGCACGAGGACCGGTACCGCGGCGCCTGCGCCGTCGAAGAAGGCCGCGGACCGCAGCAGGGTGGCGTTGGCGCCCTGAGGCATGAACTGGCCGAACTCTCCCCAGCCGCTGGGCAGCAGTTCGGGGGCGCTGGTCAAACCGGACAGCGGGTTGCCGACGAGCAACGCGAGCACCGCACCCAGCGCCAGGCCGACCCGTCCGAACAGCGACCCCAGCCCCAAAATCGTCAACCCCATCGCCAGGGCGCCCAGCGTCAGCGCACCGGCGACTCCCCAGAAGTTCGCCTCGATCGAGCCCGTCACCCAGCGCAGCAGCGCGGCGATGGACAGCCCGGCCACGCCCGCGAAAACCACGGCGGCTGTGAAGCGGGTCCACACCTCCCGCTTGAGCGCGAACATCAAGGCGATCGCGGGCAGCAGCCCGGCGAGGGTGATGGGCAGGGCGGAGGCGGCCAGGCCGGCGCCGCGCGGATCGTCGGCGGTCGGGGGCGCCAGGTCCTCGACGTGCAACTGCGTGCCGGTCTTCTGCGCGATGCCGTTGCCGATCTGGGACAACATCTGGGCGACCGTCGGGCTGGCGCCGGTCGCGGTCATCAGCGTGGGTCCCTCCGGCCCGAACGCGATGCCGCCGTACACGTCGCGGTTGCGGATGGCCTCGCGAAG